>CADEEX010000532.1 GCA_902826465.1 uncultured Acidobacteriota bacterium | reverse complement strand
CAGGACCATCAGCGCAGAACCGATCATCGCGCCAGGCATCCAGTTCGAGTCGGCCATCTTCGGCCAGACGCGGCCGAGCGATTCCTGAATGAGGAAGCGGCCGACGCGGGTGCCCGAGTCGATGGTCGTGAGAATAAACAACGCCTCGAACATGATCGCGAAGTGGTACCAGTAGTCGATCAGGGTCCGGAAACCCGGGAGGCGCGAGAAGATCTCGGCCATGCCGAGCGCGAGCGACACGGCGCCGCCGGTGCGACCGATGACGTTTTCGTGCACCGCCTCACCGAGGCGATAGACGTCGACCACTGGGATGTTCATCGTGGCGAACTTGGCCGGCAGCACGTTGATGGCGTAGTAGTCGCCGGGGTGCAGCGACGACGCGGCGATGAGCGCCATGACGCCAACGAGCCCTTCGAACAGCATGCCCATGTAGCCGACCGCGCGGATGTCCGTTTCCTTGTCCACCATCTTCGAGGTGGTGCCGGTTGAGATGAGGGCGTGGAAGCCAGAGATGGCGCCGCAGGCGATGGTGATGAAGACGAACGGGAAGAGCTTGCCGGGCACAATCGGCCCGCCGCCGCCAATGAACTGCGAGAAGGCTGGCGCGTGCAGTGTGGGCGCCGCCACGATCACGCCAACCGCCAGCAGGCCCATGACGCCGATCTTCATGAACGTGCTCAGGTAGGAGCGCGGGGTCAGCAGCATCCACACCGGAATGACCGCGGCAACGAAGGCGTAGATGCCCATGGTGGCGGTGATCTGGTGCGGTGTCAGCACCAGCCAGTGGCCGACCGACGATTCCGCGAAGTTCTTGCCAAAGACGACGCCGAGCAGCATCAGCGTGACGCCGATGGCGGTGGCGTCCTTCACCTGGCCCTTGCGCCAGACGAACATGTAGAAGCCCATGAACACGGCGATCGGAATGGTGACGCCGATGGTGAACATGCCCCAGGCGCTCTCGGCCAGCGCGTTGACGACGATGATGCCGAGGCCGGCGAGCGCGACCACCAGAATGAAGAGCACCGCGATGATGGCCGTGACACCCGCGACCGGTCCGATTTCCGAGCGGGCGATTTCAGCCAACGAACGGCCGCCGCGGCGGGTGGAGACCCACAGCGTGATCATGTCGTGCACCGCGCCGCCGAGCACGCAGCCCGCGAGCAGCCACATGAAGCCGGGGGCCCAGCCGAACTGGACGGCGAACACCGGGCCGACGAGTGGCCCCGCGCCCGCGATAGCGGCGAAATGGTGTCCGAAGAGCACCCATTTCTGCGTCGGGTAGTAGTTCGACCCGTCGTACTTCGTGTGCGCCGGCGTCTTGCGGCTATCGTCGAGCATCATCACTTTGGTGGCGATGAAGGCACTGTAGTAGCGATAGCCGATGGCGCCGACGGCGAGCGCGGCAATGACCAGGTAAAGGGCGTTCATGTTGTTGCGCATTCTACCTCAGGGAAAGCGCGGCCCTGAGCCTTGAGCCTTGAGCCCTCTATACTGAGTCGGTGTCCCCCTTCCGCCGGCTGTTCGTCTACGTCGACCGCTACCGGCGGGCGTTCGTGCTCGGCCTGGCCTGTTCCGTGGCCACGACGGCGATTTCGCTGGCTGCGCCGCTCATTCTTCAGTGGGCGATCGACGACCTGACGGCTGGCGTCACGCTCTCGAAACTGGCCAGTTACGGCGGCGTGCTGCTGGCAATTGGCCTCATGGGCGGCTTCTTCCGCTTCTGGACCCGGAGGGTGTTGATCGGCGCGTCGCGCGACATCGAGTACGACATGCGCAACGATTTCTATGCGCACCTGCAGACGTTGCCGCTGTCGTACTTTCAGGCCCGCCGAACCGGCGACCTGATGTCCCGCGCGACCAACGACCTGAACGCCGTCCGCATGATGATCGGCCCTTCGATCATGTACTCGTCCAACACGGTGCTGACCTTCGTGGCGGCGCTCGGCTTCATGCTGGCGCTCGACCCGAAGCTGACACTGTTCGCGCTACTGCCCTTGCCCTTCGTGTCGATTTCGGTGAAGTACTTCGGTGCCAGAATTCACCGCGAGTTCGAACAGATTCAGGCGCAGCTGTCCGAGGTGAGCGCCGTGGCGCAAGAGGCGCTGTCGGGCGTCCGTGTGGTTCGCGCCTATCGGCAGGAGGCGGCGGAACTGGCTCGGTTCGAGCGGGCCAACCACGAATATCTGCGGCGGAACCGCCGGCTGATCAAGATCCAGGGCCTGTTCTTTCCGACCATGACCCTGTTTCTTGGCCTCGGGTCGATGGTGGTGCTCTGGATCGGCAGCCAGGAAGTGATTCGCGGTCGTCTGACGCTCGGCGAGTTCGTGGCGTTCTTTGCCTACATGACGATGCTGTCGTGGCCGATGATTGCGTTCGGCTGGGTCACGAACATGCTGCAGCGCGGCATGGCGAGCTGGAAGCGGATGCTCGAGGTGCTCGACGTCGAGCCGGCGATTCGCGATCGGTCGACGCGTATCGTCGCGCCCGCCGCAGAGCCCCTCGTCGTGTCCGGCTTCAGCCGGACCATGGAAGGCGACATCGAGTTCCGCCATCTGACCTTCGCGTTCGGCGACACCACCATCCTCCACGACATCTCGGCCCGCATTCCCGCCGGTCGGCGCACCGCCATTGTCGGCGTCACCGGATCAGGGAAGTCGACGCTGATCAGCCTGCTGACCCGTCTGCAGGATCCCCCACCAGGAACGGTGTTCATCGACGGTGTGGACGTGCGCGAATGGCCGCTGGCAACTCTGCGGGCCTCGATTGGTGTGGTGCCGCAGGAGCCGTTCCTGTTCTCGGACACGATCGG
>CADEEX010000531.1 GCA_902826465.1 uncultured Acidobacteriota bacterium | reverse complement strand
TCTCTCCCACCGCAACTGCGAAGGACGGCTTCTTCAAGGAGATGCTGATCAACTTCGAAGGGGAAGGACAGGTGCGCAGCTCCGAGTTCACCGTTGGTCTCGTGCGCGGCAGCGTTCGCGGTGGCGACTGGGGCGTGAGCCTGGTGAAGAAGTCGTTCGAAGACGGTTCGAGTTCGGTGGTCACCGAGTCGTCGTGCTTCGGCAGCAGCTGCAGCACGTTCACCGAAACACGCGTCATGCGCGACGTCTTGTTCACGGGCGTCGAGTTTCACTGGGCGCCCACATTCGTCACGATCAAGGACCGAGTGCAGGTGGGGCTGAACATCGGCGGCGGCATCGCGCAGGTGTCTGGCACGATCGACGAGACGCAGACGGATCAGACGTCCGGCTTCCCTCCCTTCTTCTACCAGGAAGCTCGACCCGCGAAAGATGTGCTCTTCGCACTTCAGCCGCTGCTGAAGGTCGAAGCGCAGGGGTCTGTGATCGTCGCGCCCGGCCTCAAGGTGCGCATCGCCGGCGGCTTCAACGCGCCCGGCATGGGCGTACGAGTCGCTGCCGTGTATCTCTTCGGCGCGCACTAGACGTGCGACCTGAGGACCTGTGGACCTGCGGACCTGAGGACCCGTCTGTTGGCGCCTTCCGCGCCCTCGCCGATCAGACCAGGCGCGACATCCTGGCGCTCCTCCGCTCCGGTCCAAGAACCTCGGGTGAGATCGCCGGCCGGTTCGATACCAGCTGGCCGACGATCTCACGACATCTGTCCGTGCTGCGTGACGCCGGGCTGGTGGTCACCGAGCGCAAGGGGCAGGAAATCTACTACGAGGTGAATACCTCGGTCTTCCAGGACCTGGTGCAGCAGCTCCTGTCGTGGAGCAAGCCACGGGCGGTGACCAAGTCGCGCACACCACGGCGCGTCAAGCCTCAGGAGGCCTAGATGAGCGCTCGAATCAGCCTGTCGCAGTACATGTTGCTGGCGCTCGGCTTCGTTGCCGGCGCCCTGGTGTTCTCTGGTGCGCTTGGGCCGTTCCTGACATGGCAGGGACAGCCGACCTCGCACCGCGTGCTGCTGTTCTTCGCCTTGCCCGCGACCGCCACCGCAATCACCTTCATCGTCGCCAGCCTGCGCCGTCCTCTGCTGGATCCGCAGGCGGATCCGACCGCAGACGCTGCCATCGACAGCACCTGGTGGGGCTCGCCGTCGCCGCCGTTGGCAACCTGATGCCGCAGCGCACACATCACGCCTGAGGCGGGCACCATGCTCGAGGCACAGCGGCTGACTTCTGCACGGACCGAGGCTGCTCGTGCTCGACGAGCCATTATCCGGACTCGACGTCAACGCCGCCCTGCTTTTCAAGCAGCTGCTCCGCCTGTTCGTTGCCGATCGACGGATGATTCTCTTCAGCTCGCATCCCGCATGTCGACGCGGCTGAGTCCGGCTGAAGCCGGACACTACGGCCGTCGACGGCAGTCGACGCTACTCCGGCGGTTGCGGATCGTTTGGCAGGCAGGTGACGTCGGCCACGGCGCGCAGCGCGGTCGTCATGACGCCGTAGCACTCGCACGCGGCGCGTTCGAGCGCCGGACGATCGTGAATCAGCAGCCGGCCGCGGTGATAGGTGATGATGCCGTCCGCCTGCAGCCCCCTGGCCACCACGGTCACCGTGGGCCGCGTGACGCCGAGCATCATCGCCACCGATTCCTGCGTGAGCAGGAAGCGATCGTGCGCGACGCGGTCGTGCGCCATTAGCAGCCACCGTGCCAGACGCTTCTCGACGCCGTGCACGGCGTTACAGGTGGCCGACTGCACGATCGTGCCGACCAGCGCATCGTTGTAGCGCGCCACGAGGTCGGCGAAGGCGCGGCTCGTGCGCACTTCCTCGTGGAACCGCGTCATCGGCATGCGATAGCAGATCGTCATCGGCGCCTGCACCACGACCAGCGTGGACGCATGACGCCCGTCGGTGGCGGCGTTGGTGCCGATCGCCCCTTCACGGCCGATCGTGGCCACTTCCACCATCCGGCCGTCGCGCAACACCGACACCAGCGAACAGAAACCGTGCGCGGGAAAATAGACGTGCCGGGTCGGCACGCCCCCAGCAAGGAGTTCTTCTCTTCGATCGAGCGGCACGATCTCGAACGCCGACTCCAGTCTCAGGCGTTCGGCTTCCGGGAGCGCGTCAAGAAGGCAGTTCGTGGTCGAGACATCGGTCGCCTGCTCCATGGTGGGATCCTCGCTCCGTCACCCTGATAGCAAACCCCTTGCCGGTCGGTACGAAACCCGACAGACGCGGTCGTGGAAATTGTTTTTGATCAGCTGCCGATGCCCAATAACTCCGCCGAACGCCGAAGTTCCGACCGCCTGTGGGAGCCGCCGTGCCCGAAGTGTCAAAACAATGTGGCGGTCGAGTGCGTGATACGCGAAGCGCATGCGCTGTACTTCCGCTGCGCTACGTGTGGCGAAGCGATCACGATTCGGATTCCCGCGTCCTCGGCCCGCCATTGAGACGCGCCAGTGAACGAATCTCCGAAGCGCGCGTTCTGGTATCGGCGCCATGGTCAGGCGAGCCTGCTGGCCACCCTCATATCCGTCTCGCCGGATTGCGACACGTTCTTTGCCGGGTGCCCAACCGCCGACCCCTCGTCCAACTACACCGAAATCGTCGGATTCGAAGCGGCGCAGGCCCACGCCGACCAGTGCAGCGGATGCCCCCAGCCCTGCCCGTGCCCGCCGTGGGTTGGGCCGCTCTACTGAGGCATACTCGCTATGGCTATTTGCGAGGTGTGTGATGAGCGACGACGACCTGAAGGCAGA
>CADEEX010000530.1 GCA_902826465.1 uncultured Acidobacteriota bacterium | reverse complement strand
ACATCGCCTTCGCACTCAGCGCGGGCACGTTCGACAGCTGGTCGAGGATGAAGTCTCGAAGGCGTGGACTCACTCGCATGGGCGCGAGACGGCTGCGAGTCGGCGTCGGCGAAGCGGCCGCTCTCTTCATGACCGCACCTTATGGTTGAAGCGCTTCACCGTCAAGCCAAGCAATGTTCCGCGATCTTTCTGCCGCTCCGCCACTAAGTTGGCGGTGAGTATTTCTGCAGGGCCGTCACCCCACGCCTGGCGAGAGCAGTCACTGGAAGTTCCACAGCGCGACGATTCATGGCGTAATCTGATGGGGCGCACTCCGCTCTGCAGCAGATGCAGTTTTCAAGGCGCACAGCCAGGTTTCTGGCCTCCTCCTCAAGTTCACTCGACGCCCTCGGTCCGACGATGACTTCCCTGATGCTGCTGGGAGGAATGAAGTCTAGCGCCACTCCCTTGCTGGTCTCGAGCGTGCCGACCGGTCGTAGCAGGCGCTGTTCACTCTCGTATGCCCAATGAAACGACTTGGTGAAAAAGGCGATCTCAATGGCGCTAGCCACATAGTTATGTTCTGATTCGCGCTCCGTTCCCAGCGCCGGGAACATTTGCGAATAGTTAACCTTCTTGAGCTGAAACAGGTCCTGGAAATCTGCAAACTCGCCTGTCGGTCTCCCTGAAAACCATTCATCTCCAGCATCGAAACCGATGCAGATCCCTCTTCCGTTGTCTGCATAGTGCGACCACATCAACACGCTCAACGGATCTGACGTCATCGACAGAACTCCGACGCGATCTCGGAAGCTACGAAGCGCTCTATATAGCACTGATGTTGGCGCGCTTGCGGGTCGATCCAACCCCACAAGCATCGACATAGACACCTTCCCAAGAATCCAGCCTAGATCGATCGTTGGGTTCACTTCGAATATTCGCGATGCTGCGCTCTCGATTGATGACTCAAACGGATCGTTGAGCTGCGAAGCCAACGGAAAGGCCAAGCATCCCTCAGTCAACAGACGTTGGAGCCGGCTCCCGGAGGTGTATTTGTAGACAAGCGCCATATCGAGGGGATGGTTTCTCGGCGAATTGTACGTTCATCGCCTTTGTTGCCGCCCACCGGTAGCAGTCCCGCCTCTCGGTCCCGCAAACTGTCTTCCGCACGAAGCGACCGAGAAGAAGCTTGCGCGCACGGCTTGGCCTGCTAGGTTCGGGAGGCGTTCAACCACGAGTGGAAAAGATCATGTCCAGAAGTTCTCGTCGTCACGCGCTCCGGCGCGCCCGTCAGCAGCGGCGCATTAGCGCTCTTGAAGCTCAAGACGTCGGCATGAGGAACTGGCGGAACAACCAGGTCTTACGAACGCCCGTGATCGTCGGTCAGTCGACTCACGTGCCTCACGTGAGTCGACCCACATTGCGCCCGTCTCCCGAGGCGTCCGATCCGGCAAGGCGCTGTGCGGGCGGACGGCATTGTAGTCTTCACGCCAGGCGTCGAGCAGGACCTGCGCTTCGACCACCGACGCGAAGACAAGGCTATTCAGGCATTCGTCAACGTGCAGAACCACCGCCCGTCCGCGGTCCGCGTGCTCACGAACCTCTCGCTCCAGCAGCGTCGTGCATTCACGTCCCGATTGTCATGATGACGTTTAGTACGGTGGTGGCGGAATGGAAGAAGACGGTGTTGCCGACGCACAAATTCTCAACCCAGAAGAACCATGCGCCGGTCCGAAAACACTTGGAACCTCGGTTCGGCGATCAATCCATGTCGGGCATGTCGCGCCAGGATATTCAGGCGTACGTGACGGAGCTGACGACCCGGGGATACGCGCCTAAGACCGTAGATCACATCCACGACGTCTTGAGCGCGGTCCTTCGGACGGCAGTCGATTGGGGACACCTATCGGAGAACCCGACGCGTGATGTCGAATTGCCGAAGCTGCGCACGGTGCGGCCGAAATGGGCGCTGTCGGTCGAGCAAGCGCAGGCATTGATCGATGGGTTGTCTGGCTTGGCGCGAACGATGGTGGGTCTGGCGATTCTGTCGGGATTGCGGCGCGGCGAGCTGTTCGCGTTGCGGTGGCAGGATGTAGCCGAGGACCTGTCGACGCTTCACATCAGGCAGGCGGTCTACGAGGGCACCTTCGACACGCCAAAGACAGAGGCGGGCGTGCGTCGGATTCCGCTCTCAACCGCCGCTCAGGAGCTGCTGAGGGCATGGCGGGAAGCCAGCCGGAGGACAGACGGGGACGATCTACTGTTCGCGACCTGGTCGGGAAAGCCGATCTCCCCAAACAACGTTCTACGGCGCTGGGTCTTCCCGGCCTGTGATGCGCTCGGCCTCACGCGAGCGTCGTGGCTCACCTTCAGACGGACCTATTCGAGCTGGGCGCACGACAAAGGCGTACCGGGCAAGGTCCTGGCGCAGTTGATGGGTCATGCCAAGGTCGATACGACCTTGAACATTTACACAGCTCCTCGGGCTGGATTCAAGCCGAGCGACGGCGAGAGCCGGAGCGATGGCGAGTCAGCGGGCTGGAGTCGACCCCGCTCGCGATGAGCGAAGCGAGTCGCGGCGTGGCTGAACACGCCCGAGAGACAGCGACCGAAACGAAGTTGAGGGAGATGGCTCGCCGCACTGGACGATTTCCGCAACTGGCTGATCCGTGAGGCAGCGTAAGTCGGCCTGCTTGTCAACAGCTTCGCCAGGGTTTCGTTCAACGAGCCACACAGAAGCAGGTAATGAAGTCGGGGAGGTGGGTCGTTTGCCCCCGGCTGCCGATACGTGCGACGGTCGGCTCGATTGACGGCGTGGCACCCTTCCACGAGCGGCGGGTC
>CADEEX010000529.1 GCA_902826465.1 uncultured Acidobacteriota bacterium | reverse complement strand
GGGCAAGAGCACGCTCCTCAAGATCCTGTCTCGGATCACAGAGTTGACCGAGGGCGAAGTGACGCTCGACGGCCGTATCGGCAGCTTGCTCGAAGTCGGCACCGGCTTTCACCAGGACTTGTCGGGACGCGAGAACATCTTCATAAACGGTGCGATGCTCGGGATGACGCGACGCGAGATCACGCGTCAGTTCGATGGCATCGTGGCGTTCGCCGGCGTCGAGAAGTTTCTCGATACGCCGGTCAAGCATTACAGCAGCGGCATGTACGTGCGGCTCGCCTTTGCGGTAGCCGCTCACTTGCGGAGCGAGATCCTCATCGTCGACGAAGTGCTGGCGGTAGGGGATGCCGAGTTCCAGGCCAAGTGTCTCGGCAAGATGCGCGACATCAGCACCGATGGCCGTACCGTGATCTTCGTCAGCCACAACATGCATTCGATCGCGCTGCTGTGCTCGCGCGGCATCGTGCTCGACGCCGGTCGTCTCTCGTTCTCTGGCCATCCGTCCGCCGCAATCGACACCTACACAGCGCAGTTCTCAGCGCCCACCTCACCGGTGCCATCGACACAGCGGCCGGGCACAGGCGAGTATCGCTTCGCGGCGGTCTGGACCGACAAGTCGGTGGTCAGCGCAACAGAGTCAAAACGGATTGCGTTCACCGTTGAGCGGACGCGCGGCCGACTCGACCGGTTCTATCCGTCGGCACACTTGTTCGACGACCGCGGCCAGGAGATCGCGCACATGGACGGCCGTTTTGTCGGCTGCTGGCTCACCGACGGCGACGCACTCGCCGGCGAACTGGTCATCAACGGCCCCTGGTTGCGACCGGGTCGTTACACGCTCGACATGTATCTCTGTTCAGAGAGCGCCGTCATCGACTCGTTCTCGCAGGCCTGCACATTCGAGGTCACCTCGGCACTTCCGTATCGCCATGCCGCCGGATCGATCGCGGTGCCGTCGGGCGCGGTGCTGGCCGACTTCGAATGGCAGGCGATCGCTGGCTCGACCCCAAGTGAACATCGCCCCGCGATGAGTGCGCAACGGTGAGTGCGAAGAACGACGCGACCGTCGAGCCAGAGCCGCTGCTCCTGGCGATTGACGACGCCTTCGCACGGCCGTTCACGTCGTCGAGTCGTCGGCATGGGCGGCGTCCTCCGACCCATCCGACGAGTGACGACGAGGTGGAGGAGCAGGCTGATACACTCGATGAGTCGCCGGCTCTGACGATCTGGGAGCGCCTGTGTTCGATCGAGGTGTTCCTGGCCATCCAGTTTCTGTGCGGCGCGATCGTCTTCCTGCCTGGTGCCCAACAGTATCGAGGCTACGTTCGAGCGCTTCCCTATGTCGCAAGCGTGGGACTACTCGCGCTGTACTCGACACGCAAGCGGGAGGGGGCGCGGCCGGCTGCAACCACCGCGTTGGTGTCGGCGCTGGCCCTGCTCGTCGCGAATCTACTGCACCCGACGAGCCAGGCGTTTGCCGGAATCGCACAGTGCATCTTTCAGCTGAGCATCGCCGCGCCGTTGTTCTGGTCGCACAAGCTGGTGCGATCGATGCGACATCTCGAGCGCATCGTGCTCCTTGTCTTCGTCCTGAACTTCGCAAGCGCCGGCCTTGGGCTGTTGCAGGTGTACTGGCCTGGACAATTCATGCCACCTGAGTTCAGCTCGCTCGGACTGCGCCTGAATCAGGACTATGTTGCTGGGCTCACCTACATCGGAAGCGATGGTCGCGAGATCGTCAGACCACCGGGGCTCAGCGATCAGCCTGGGGGAGCCGCGATCGCAGGCGCGTTGACGGCTCTGAGCGGACTGGGACTGTTACTGTGGGTTCGTCGGCCCACGACAGTGATCGGCGTCGTGGCGGCCATGGCCATCGGACTGGCGGCCATCTACCTGGCACAAGTGCGATCGATCCTGCTGGTCTCGATCGGCGCTGGCCTGGTGATGTGCGTCGTGGCGTTCCGCCGCGGACGTGGCGCTGCGGCGGCGGGCCTGCTCGCCGCCGGCGCCGGCATCGTCGTTGCCTCGTTTGTCTGGGCGACCACCGTGGGCGGCACCGCCGTCGAGAAACGGTTCATGGGTCTGCAGGGCACCGGTGCCCTTCAGGCCTACCAGGAGAATCGCGGCAACTTTCTATCGCATACGGCGGGCGAACTGCTCGACCGCTATCCGCTCGGCGCCGGACTCGGTCGATGGGGGATGATGAATGTCTACTTCGGCGATCCCGCCGACGTCCGGACATCCGCAATTTACGTCGAGATTCAGCCGACTGGCTGGCTGCTCGACGGCGGCATCCTCATGTGGGTGTTGTATGGCGGCGCGGTGCTGCTCTCCATGTGGTCGTCGTTCAGGTTCTCGGCGAGCCGTGATCCCGCGTTCTCCAGCATCGCGATGCTGATTCTCGCCGCGCAGTTGTTCGTGGCTGCGATGTCGTTCGCCGGCCCTGTGTTCAACACGCAGCTTGGCATCGTCTTCTGGACGCTGACCAGTGTGCTCCACGGTGCCGCGCGGTTTGAGTCCGACCGGCCACGGCTGCACTAGGCGACGCCAACGGCGGTGCTTCTCGCCCCCCTAGTGCCTGCAACACCTGCGACCACATCGACGGCGGTACCGCGTGCTGTCTGCCCGGCAACGCCGTGGATCATCGTCACTGGAGCACTGCGGGCCACCGGTGGCCAGGACCGCGCCAATCTCGCCCTCGCAACCCATCTGGCACGGCAGGGGCATCCCGTCCACCTGATCGCGCACGACGTCGACGCCGCCCTCGCGGCGGATGCGCGAGTCACCCACCACGCGGTCGCCCGACCGCTGTCAGCTGATTTCATCGGAG
>CADEEX010000528.1 GCA_902826465.1 uncultured Acidobacteriota bacterium | reverse complement strand
AACCGCCGACACTGCCGGCGAACGAGCCGAGAATCGCGACCGCGGCGGCGACACTCACGACGTGAGCATCGGCGACGTCGATGAAATTGCCGGCACTCGCCGCGTGAGTCCGGGCCTTCGCCGCAAAACTGCGGACATCGCCGATGAAAGCCCCGGCAACCTGACCGAAAGCACCAGTGAGGTGTTGTCCGCCGCCGCCATTGCAACGTCGGGCTGTCACGCCGGCGATGAGCCGTGGAGGCGGAAGTACCAGCGTTTGGTCGCCTCGGTGGTGACCAGGTAGGTGGCAACGATCGCGACCACGGTGAACATTTCGACCACCGTCAGTGGCACGAAGCCGAAGAGCGTCGACGCCGTACCAAGGAACGGAACCGCGAAGACCAACGCGCCTGCGGAGAGTGTCGTCCAGAGGAGCAACGGGCTCGGCCGACTGCGCCAGATGGCCCCTCGGGTCCGCAACACCAGCACAACCCCAAGCTCGGTCATGAGCGACACCATGAACCAGGTCGTCTGAAACGTCGCCTCGCCGGCCCGAAAGACCAGCAGCAGTGCGGCGAAGGTCAGGAGATCGAAGGCGGAGCTGACGAGCCCGAAGACGATCATGTAGTGCCTGACCTCGGCCATGTCCCAGCGCTGTGGATGCGTGACGCGCGCAGCATCGACCCGGTCTGAGGCGATCGCCATGGACGGCACGTCAGACAGAAAATTGTTGAGGAGAATCTGCTTCGCGACCAGCGGCAGAAAGGGCAGCAGCGGTGCTGCGATCGCCATGCTGACCATGTTTCCGAAGTTCGCGCTCGTCGTGATCGAGATGTACTTGAGCGTGTTGGCGAATGTCCGTCGGCCGTCCGCGACGCCGGTGCGAAGCACGTCGAGATCGCGCGTCATCAGGATGATGTCGGCGCTCTCCCGTGCGACGTCCACCGCCTGATCGACAGAAATACCGACGTCGGCCGCATGCAGCGCGGGCGCGTCGTTGATCCCGTCGCCCAGATAGCCGACCGCGTGTCCGGTGTGCTGGAGCGCCCTGACAATCCGCTCTTTCTGCTGCGGGTCGATTTCGGCAAAGAGCCTGGTTGTTGGTGCCAGGTGCCACAGCGCTTCGTCGGACAGCACGGCGAGAGCGTCGCCTGTGATCATCGACGCCGAATCGAGACCGACGGTGGATGCCAGATGTCCGGTCACGAATCGGTTGTCGCCGGTGATGATCTTGACCTCGACGTGCAGCGTCCCGAGGTCTGCCAGCACCCGCGCGGCGTCGGCCTTCGGCGGGTCGAGAAAGAGCAGGAAGCCGGTAAACACCATCGCGGTCTCGTCGTCGCGCTGGTAGCTGCCCTGTGCCGACGCCGTGCGCGTCGCGAGGGCGAGCACACGGAAACCGGCGCGCCCCTTCGCTTCGTAATACGTGGTCAGCTCGGTTCGAAGATGGTCCGTCAGCGGCAGCACCGTGCCTGCCTGTGCCACCTGCGTGCAGAGCGACAGCACATTCGAGAACGCTCCCTTGGTGACGACGAGGTGCTGCTCGGCATGCCCGTGCTCGGCCATGACAATCGTCAGGCACTTGCGCAGGAAGTCGTAGGGGATCTCGTCGATCTTGGTGTGGCCGGCGGTTGAAAGCCCGGCCTCCTGACCGGCCTGGACGATGGCGGCATCGATCGGGTTGTCGATTCCGGTTTCAAAGGCGGCGTTGAGGAATGCGAGCTGACGGACGGCGGCCGAGGCCAGGCCGTTCGCATCCGTCGCCTCAGCGAGCACGATCGTGCCTTCCGTGAGCGTGCCGGTCTTGTCCGTGCAGAGTACGGTCATGCTACCGAGGTTCTCGATGGCGTCGAGCCGACGAACGATGACGCCCTTCCTGCTCATGGCTCTGGCGCCGGCCGACAGCGTGACGCTGACGATGGCCGGCAGAAGCTCGGGTGAGAGTCCGACGGCGAGCGCGACGGCGAAGAGCAGCGACTCGACCAGCGGGCGGTGGAGCAGCAGGTTCACCGTCAGCACAAACAGCACGATGACGACCATCGTGCGCATCAACAGATAGCCGAACTGCTTGAGTCCGATGCCGAAGTGGGTGTCGGGCGCGCGCGCCCGCAGCCGGGCCGCGATCGCGCCAAAGGCGGTGCGGCGTCCGGTCTCGACCACCAGCACCCGCGCTGTGCCGCTGCGGACCGAGGCGCCGAGGAAGACCACGTTCGTCCGTTGCGCGGGCGTGGCCGCCGCGGGCACGATCCCGGGCTGCTTCTCTACCGGGAACGACTCGCCGGTCATGCTCGCTTCGCTGACGAGAAAATCGTTCGCCTCGAGAATCCGCCCATCAGCAGGAATCAGGTTGCCGGCGGAGAGGATGACGACGTCGCCTGGCACGATCTGGTCGGCGTTGATCGTGCGCTCAACGCCGTCGCGAACGACGCGGCAGGGCAGGGCGAGACGGGTCTTGAGCGCCTCGACGGCGGCTGAAGCGCGATACTCCTGGAGGAAGCCGAGCAGCGAGGAGCCGACGACGATGGCGAGAATGATGCCGGCGTCGACCCACTGGGAGAGACTGAGCGAAACCCCGGCGGCAAAGATCAGAATCAGGACGAGCGGACTCGACAGCTGGCGCCAGAGGAGCCGCAGTGGACCACGGCGTTGCGCGTCCTCAACGCTGTTCGGGCCGACGACGGCCAGCCGTTCGGCGGCACGCGCGGCGCTCAGGCCGGCCGGACCCGATCCGAGCGCAGCGCTCACATCGTCCAGCTCGGCGCTCCAGTAAGGCAAGGTGGTGTGCAGCACTGATGCCAGCGTGACGCCCGCGTCCCGACCGCGGCGTTCGCGACGCCAGGAGCGGGACGGCCGGCCGGC
>CADEEX010000527.1 GCA_902826465.1 uncultured Acidobacteriota bacterium | reverse complement strand
CGTCACATCTTCGTCGGTCGTCGCGGGGCCATCGTCGGCTCGCCCTCGCAGCACGTACGTGCCCGGAACGGTGAATGTGACCGTGGTCGTCAACCTGTTGTCGCTCGGCATCGGCGGGGGGAACCAGACCGGCGCCCAGGGCGAGTTGGCGCCAACCCGCAAGTCTTCCCACGTCTTAATCTGCGGAGGGTCGAATCGTACCGGGCCCGGGCCGCGATAGTGGAACCACGAGAAGTGCAGGCCGTTGCTCTTGCGGACGCTGCCTTGGGACGGAGGATTGCGCCAGAGGTCGACTGGTGGAGGCGTCTCGCCGGAGGGCGCGACAGATCCGCTGCCCGGACCCGCGCCGCTGCGCGCAGCTGCAGCCGCGGCGTTTGTCGATTCGGCGTTTCGCCTTAAGCGATTCCTCGCCTGTTCCTCCGTGGTGGCCCTGGGCACGCCGTCGTCGAACACCTTTGTAACCAGCACCAGCGGCTGCCCCGCCTTGACCGTTCTGGCCTTGGCTCCCTCGATCTCGACGACGGGCGGCTTGTTCGCGCGCGTTTCCGGACTGCTCGACATCCCGGAGGCGCCGGTGTCATTCCCCTTCGCCACCGCGTCAAGGATGAAATCGAGGCGAAGCGATGCGTACGCCTTCGAAATTCGGCCATGCGTGTTCAGCGTCCACACCAACTCGTCTCGTTCGCTGAACTGACTGGGAACCGGTACCCTGAACACGTAACGGTTTCGCCGCGGGAAGAAGTGCGTCGGCTGCCCTCGATCGATCGGTCCCGGCTGGAAGCCGTTGTCGGCCCCAACCGGGATGTCCATCTCCTCTTCCCAGTTCTTGTTCTCGTACCCGAAGATGAAATACTTCGAGCCATCGGGATCGACTTCCCAGCCCTCATATGCGGCAGAAATCGGCTGCCCTTTGGAATAGGTCAGCACCTGCGCGTGAGCGGCGATGTAGCCAGAGCCGATCGCGAGAGCCAGGCTGGCGGCGAAGATGAACGCGGATCTCAACCTCACGTCTGTCTCCCCTACTGTTGCTGCTGGCCCTGATTCTGCGTCGGTGTTGTCGCGACCGGTGCTCGATCCGCGACCGCGCACAGCGGGCAGCCTTTGAAATGATCGGCGCCTGGGTGCAGTGCCCGCCGCTTCATCATCTCCTCCTGGAACTGCGCGTCGGTCATGCCCAGGTTGCTGCCGAGTTCAAGGAACATGTTCGTGACAGAGCGGTTACCGGAGCCGGTCCAGTTGCGCGGATCGGGCACGTTCCTGTTCGCTGGTGAATTGTCGACGTAGCCGATCATGTGCACGATCGTCCCCTTCGGGAGGAGCGGCGCCGAATCGTCCGTGTAGTAGTAACCGCGCACCCAGTTGTGGTCGTAGCCGACGCAGTTCAGCGTCTCGATGTTGCTGCCCCAGATCGCCTGGAGGCACATCCGCGTGCCCGGCGCGTGGAGATGCGGCTCGTACGACAGGATCTTGGTGTTCTGCTTCAGCACCGAATACGAGTGGAGCTGTCCATTCGGATCCATCGCATCGATGTCGATATCCTGACCTCGGCCGAGGCCCAGGCCCGCCTGCTTGTATTTCGGCTGGAATCCCTTGGGGGCAAACGTGAATCCGATCTCGAGGTGCGACGTCGTATCGCGACCGTTCGAGTGCAGGTGCGCGGAATCGGACACGACGTACGAATGCGCGCGCAAGAGCCGCGCGCCTTCAACGCCGAAGATATCGGCATTCCTGCCGACCTCGTGAACCGGCCAGCCCGTCGTTGTCGGATCGGGGGTGCCGTCGCCCTCGCTACCTCTCTCGGTTCTATCGGGACTCATCCGCGTGCTGTAAATCAGGTGATGGAACACATAGCGCCCGCCGACGGTCTGCCGTCCGTTGCCGCCTTTGTCGACGTCGTTGAACTCCTTGACCTCGACGGCCGTCACGTAGCGATCCTCATCGAGATCGACCTGCGCGCGCGGAATCTCGCCCCACCAGTCCGGCGAATTCGCCTTCACCGTGATCGACGGGAGCTTCACAATCAGATCCGGCGTGCCAATCGACCATGTATTCGCGTCTTCCCAGACTTTGGGCTTCGGCATGTCGGCGGGGTTGCCGCGCGGAGCGCCGCTGTCCGCCCACTTGGCGATCTTGGCGATTTCCTCGTCGCTCAGCGACGGATCGTTCTTGAAGCTCTGGATGCCGATGTTCTTTTCCATGTACCAGGGCGGCATCACACCGGCGTGTGGTCCAATCCCGGTGCGCTGCTTGATGGCCCTGGCCCACGGCCGCACTTCCTCGTACGTCGCGAGCGACATCGGCGCGACGCCGTCGGCTCGGTGGCAATTTTCGCAGCTGCGCTGCAGCACCGGCGCGATGTCTTTGGTGTAGGTCACCTGCACAGCTGGCGGGGCCGACTGCGCCGTCATCGTCGACGGAAGATACAGGGCCGCCGCGGCCGCGACCAGGACCACGGAACAGGCGCGCCGGTCGTGTGATCGAACAAACATACGCACACTCCTTCAGAGGGCGACGAGAACCTGCTCTTTGTAGCGCCGGTGGGGCTGCGAAGTTGTCGCATTTTGTCGCAATGTGCGTGTCGCCGATCGGGGCACAGCGGCTGCCCTCAGCGTTCTTCACCCCTGAGGCCTGGGCGGAGGGCCGGCGAACCGAAAGGACGCCGCGAAGGGTTACAAGCGGCTCACCCTATAATCGCGTCGCGTCGAGCGGCTTCCTCCTGACCGCACGCACGCGAGGAGGAACCGATGGCGACAGAATCGACGACCGATCCCCTCTTTCAGCCGCTGACGATCAATGGGCTGACGTTGAAGAACCGCGTGGTCCGGTCCAGTCTCGGAGGGCGC
>CADEEX010000526.1 GCA_902826465.1 uncultured Acidobacteriota bacterium | reverse complement strand
CCATCAGCGCGCGCTATGTGCGGGTGCTGCAGACCGGCGAGGCCGACCGCGAGTGGCACATCGCCGAGCTGTCAGTACACGCCCCGCAGGACATTCTCAATGTGCCGTGATGTGGCGAAGTCTGAACTCGAGCATCTTGCCTCGGGCGAACGCAGCGGCGAGCAGCGGCAGCATGTTGTGCCGGTCAGGCTTGCCGTCCACCAGCCGGGTGTTGCCGCGATGCAGCTCAGGCGGATCGGGCATCTCGAGCAACTGATACAGCGCGACGCGGCGGGCGATGTTGAAGTCCATCTGTAGCCTCCGCTGCGGACCGTATCAAAACGCCGATCCCGGTACAAGCAAAATGTTGTCGGAGCGACAAATGGTATCTCAGCCGCGCGTAGGCATCAGTGTTGCTGTCCATCCGTTGCATGACACACATTTCGACGCGCGATCAGACACAGCTCTACGTGAAGGACTGGGGCTCCGGCCGCCCGGTGATTCTCATTCATGGATGGCCGCTCTCCGCCGACACCTGGGACGACGTCGCCGTGGGGCTGGCCGAGGCGGGACTGAGGGTCATTGCCTACGACCGGCGCGGCTTCGGACGCTCCGCCCAGCCGTGGCGCGGCTACGACTACAACACACTGTCTGACGATCTGGCCGACGTGATCCAGGCGACGGAGGCGCGCGACGCCGTGCTCGTGGGCTTCTCGATGGGCGGCGGCGAAGTGGCGCGGTATATGTCGCGCCACAATGGCGCCCACGTATCGCAGGCGGCGCTCGTCGCGTCCGTGGTCCCCTTCATGCTCCGCACCGACGACAACCGGCTCGGTGTCGATCAGGCGGTCTTCGACGGGATGGCGGCGGCGATGAAAAACGACCGTGCGAAGTTCTTCACCGGATTCTTCCAGTCGTTCTATGGACAGGGCGTGCTGAATCACGCCGTTAGCGACGAAGTCGTCGAGTGGTCGCACCGCCTGGCGATGATGGCAGGACTCAAGCCGACGCTGGCGTGCGCCCAGGCCTTTGCCTCGACAGACTTTCGACCCGACCTGCCCTTGTTCCGCGTGCCCACGCTCCTCATTCACGGCACCGCGGACAAGATCGTGCCGATTGACGCCACCGCTCGTCGCGCCGCGGAACAGATCGCAGGTGCAACACTGATCGAGTACGACGGCGGACCACACGGACTGCTGGCGACGCACAAAACCAGGGTGCTGGCCGATCTCCTCGACTTCATCGTCCGGTGAGCCAAGGTCACGGGCACTGCTGCCCGTGGCCACATCGCAACGGTCGAGCACGACGACGTCGGCATAGGCGTTACCGGCTATTCGTCTTCAGCCTTCTCGTCCTCCTCGTCGTCGTCCTCATCATCATCCTCATCGTCATCGTCGTCGTCGTCGTCGTCGGAATCCTCGTCGTCCTCGTCCTCGTCCTCATCATCGTCGTCGTCTTCCACGACATCGTCTTCGTCGTCTGCGGCCAGCCACTCGGGCTCGCCGGACACGACGTCTTCGCCGACGAGGCGGTCGGGTTGCATCAAGCCGTCCGACCAGGCGGCGTCGAGGGCTGGGATCAGGATCAGTTCAGTGGGTGATGTCATTCGCATCGTCGTCTCCGGGTACTTCGTTGTTGTCGCGGGCCGCGCGTTCGGTCGTACGTGTCAATGAAGACGGCGCCCAGGTTGAAAGGCTCTGCCAGCCGCTGTGGGCCGCGTTTGCTGAGGCCTGGCGCTCGCCCGTGACGCGGTCCGGCAGTGCGATGGTGTTGGCCAGGGCGGTCGTGGTCGCCACAAGAGCGGGAGCCACGGCGTTGGCGATGGCGCCGGCCCTGGCGGGCCATCCGATGAACCGATAGGCGTCGCCGTGTCGGCAGGCCTCGATGATGGCGTCTGCGGCTGTGTCGGCGCTGACGGTCAGGGCCGGCAGCGAGTCAAGAATCGTGAACCAGGTGAACTCGGCCCGATGCTGTCCCTTGAACCAGGCGTTGAAGGGCGACCCGGTGCGCATCAGGCCCGGCGCCACCGTTGTGACGTAGATCCCATCGCCGGCGACCTCGGCGCGTATCGAGTCTGACAGTCCCACGAGCGCGAACTTGCTCGCGCAGTAGGGCGTCAAGTGCGGAATACCCACGTGCCCACCGATCGACGCGATATTGACGATGCGCCCGAAGCGCTGCTGTCGCATCACAGGAAGCGCTGTCAGCATAGCGTGCAACGGTCCCCAGAAATGCACCGCCATCGCTTCTTCGAAATCGCCGACGTTCATGTGCGCCAGCGGGCCGACATTGATCACACCGGCGTTGTTGATCAGCACATCGATACGACCTGTGCGCGTCACCACCTCGGTCACCATGGCCTCTGCATCGGCGCGGTTCGCCACGTCGCGCACCACGCAGGTGAGTTCGCCGTATCGGCTGGGGAGCTTCCTCCTGGCGCGCTCGAGTTCGGCTTCGTCACGTGCGGCGATCGTGACCCGGGCACCTTCGTCGAGCAGACGCGCGGCCATCAGCAGGCCGAGCCCGCGCGACCCGCCGGTGATGAGCACGGAGCGGCGCTCGAAGTCGCAGGCGCGACGTTGTCGCGCCCGTCTCACGGCCACCGCTCCACATCCAAGGGTCGCAGCGAGCACGGCCGCGTACTGGGTTCTGGTCATGAGGGCGAGCACAGCAAGAGGCATGCCCCACGGCGGTTGGTCGCTCCGGTCACGACCTCTGGAGCTACTCGACGGGAGGCAACGGCGATTCGGCCGGGCCAGCGATGACGTCGCCGTCTGCCTTGAATCGTGAACCGTGGCATGGACAATCCCACGTCCGCTCGGCATCGTTCCAGCTGACGAGGCAGCCCATATGTGTGCACACGGCGGATCGCAG
>CADEEX010000525.1 GCA_902826465.1 uncultured Acidobacteriota bacterium | reverse complement strand
AGCGCGATGGCGACGTGCGCAACCTGATCGCCGGGCATGTCGAGGATCTGACGGCGCTGCTCGGTGGGCTGGCAACGAGCAGCCGGGATTTTCACTAGAGCCGGTCGCGGAACGCGGACATGCCGCAGCAACTCCGAACGAGCCGCAGCAACCTGGCCAAGATCGACCGTCATCTGGTCCGGGTGACCGGCAGCCCACGACCCACAGGAGTCAGTCGAGATTCGAAATGGCAAGCCCAAAACCTGGCGGTCGTCACGGGCTCATGCGTCCGAAAGGTCCCGTTGCATGGCGGAGTTCTGGCCACGGCTGCTAGTCCCCTCTGATGGAGCGTTCAACCGTTCGGCACGCCCACGCCGCTGTGACGCGCGGCCTACGGTGCGGGCAGGCAAAGCGACACTCCCACCCGCCCTCGGAGCACCGCCACTCCAGCGCCGGCAGGCACGCGCCAAAATCCTCACTGTGACAGCATCTCCGGAACTAGGCTCCGTTGCTGCCCGCCAGACCACGTTTTTTAAGCGCCCTCGCGGTTGGCTCTCGCTCGAGCAGCTGCCACGTATTTACGTGTTATAAACAGCGCAGTGTGACAACGCTCCATCAGGCAGCTCGCCGTGACCGACTTGGAACTCCTCTTGTGCAAGCTCGGTCCCTGCTTGAGTAGCGAGCTGGTTGAGGCCTTAGTCAATGAGCATGGACTCGCCGCTGCTACCGCACGTCAGCGGGTTTCCCGCGCTACTGAAATCAAGAAGCTCGCGCACCTCGTGTTCCCGCGAGGCGCGCGGTTCGTCTATCTGAAGCGCGACTACGCGTCGCCAACGTTCTGGCGCGCCCTGGTTGAGCGTCTGCTCAAGCACAGCACTTCGTACGGCGGCGGATTGGCCGCGCTGATGGCTCGGGGCGGCGCAATGCCCGTCAGCCATTTTCTGATGGCGTGCGGCGCGCCCATCGCCCAAAAGGGTCACATCGCGGCCCAAGGCGTGCTCGAACGGTTGAAAAGTGCCGAGCTGGTCAAGGCGTTTGATGTACCCGGCATCGGTGAATGCCTTGAGCTCGCGCAGACCATTGCCGTCCCGACTTGGGAAGTGAACCGCATGCGTGCGCGCCTGAACACCGAGGCAGTTCTGCTGAGCGCAATCAAGGACTGGGCCCGAAACCTGGCGTTCGTCAGCTACAACACGGTCGCTCTACGTGACGAAGGAACCAGCCAGCCCAGGGTGGGCACGTTCAACTGGGATCTGGCAGGTGCGTCGTATGTGGCACCACTGACGCAGTGGGACAAGGCCACCCAAACGAAAAAGCAGGGCTACATGGTTTGCGACGTCCTCCTTGGCGTCAATGTCGCCGCCCATGAACTCCAGCCGTTCATCAATAAGTGCACGACGCTGAGGGCCCTTGCAAAGATCGGTCGTTGCATGCAGCTCTTTGTCGCAGACGGCTTCACCGCCGAGGCTTTCGCGCTCGCCAGAGAGAGCGGCGTCATCCCCGCCACGACGACCAACCTCTTTGGCCTTGAAGTGGCCAAGGCGCTGCGCGAGCTGACGGATGTCCTCAAGGACGCCTACGTGTCGCAAGATTCGTTCGAGAAGATCGCGGCCGTCTTCAAAAAGCTCAGCCACATCGAGGGCGCTGCAACCAATCTTCGGGGCACCCTCTTCGAGTACCTCGTAGCCGACGTGGTTCGCCAGAGTGATGCGCACACGACCATTCAGCTCAATGAATTGTTAAAGGATGACGTTGGCGGCCAGGCGGAGGTCGACGTCCTCGTCCACCACTTCAACCAGACCGTTCGCTTCATCGAATGCAAGGGCTACAAGCCCGGCGGCAAGGTGCCTGACGAGATGGTCGAGACTTGGGTAAAGGAGCGCATTCCCGTAATGCGACGATCACCTGAGGCAAATCTCCAGTGGCGCGAGTGCCGGCAAGTCTTCGAATACTGGACTAGCGGCGTGCTGTCTGAACGCGCTCGAGACCTTATCGAAGCGGAGGCGGCCCGCGTGCGGAAGTACAGCTTCCGAATCGTCGAGGGCGACGAGTTGGCACGTCTTGTCGCTGCAAACAACAACACTGCCCTCAAGAAGACCTTCCGTCAACACTTCCAGGCGCATCCCTTGAGCGAGATCGAGCGCCAACTGAAGCGCCCAGGACGGCGCCTGGCGATTCCACCTTCCTCTAGGCTCGAGACCCGCAGACCGTCGGACTTCATCGTCACGGACCCACTGCTCCCTGCTCCGTCAGCGGACGACTTCGACGATGTGCTCGACCATCCCGACCTTTAGCCTGCAGCCACTAGGAGGCGGCGAAACCTATGTCCGAAGACATCAAGAACACCGCAATCCCAGCGGCTGGCTATGTGTACCAGACCCGCCAGGGCCTACGCGTCCTGTGCGACTGGCTCGACGCGCCAACCCGGTACGGCCGGCTTAAGTTCGAGTGCGACGACGAGACCGAGGCACCCACAGGCCTGGACGACATCGTCGTCGAGCGAAGCGACGACTTGGTGGACCTCCAGCAGGTGAAATTCACCCCCAACCCGGACGCCTACCCGCTCTGCTGGGAATGGCTGCTAGAGAAGACCGGCAAGACGGCCAAATCGCGGTCAATGCTGCGCAAATGGTTCGACGCTTTCAGGAAGCTGGATCCTGCTCGCATCGGCGAGATTTCACTTGTCACCAATCGCCGGCCGGATGCCGACATCGAGGCCTGCCTCGAGGCAGGAAAGATTTCGTTCGCCAAGGTGGCCACACCATGGCGCGAGAAGGTCATCGCCGAACTCAAAACAGAGCAAGACTGCGACCAATTCTTCAGCCTGCTCAACATCCGCCACAGCGACAAGGGTTATGAGCGGTTGGAACACGAGGT
>CADEEX010000524.1 GCA_902826465.1 uncultured Acidobacteriota bacterium | reverse complement strand
CCTGCTCGCGGCGATGCTGCCTCATGCCGCCCAGGCGCAGGGCGGAACGCCTGCTGCCGAGGAGCCCCTCGAGGTCATCATCGTGACGGGCACCCGGCGCCTCGACCGCACTGTCGCGGACTCGACCTCGCCCATCGATGTGGTCGACGCACAGGTTCTCGGCAACCAGGGCTATTCCGAGCCGAACAAGATCCTGAACTCGCTGGTACCCAGCTTCAATTTCCCGCAGCCCTCCATCACCGACGGCACGGACGTGATCCGGCCGGCCACGTTGCGCGGCCTCGGGCCGGACCAGACCCTGGTACTGATCAACGGCAAGCGACGCCACCCCACGGCACTGCTCAACATCAACGGGTCTGTCGGGCGCGGCACCGCCGCCGTGGACATGAACATGATCCCGGCTGCGGCGATCGAACGCATCGAGGTACTCCGTGACGGCGCAGCAGCGCAGTACGGTTCAGACGCGATTTCGGGTGTCATCAACATCGTGCTCAAGTCCGCGTCGAGTGGCGGCGGCGTGGCCACCTCATTCGGCCAGTACATGACGTCCGTCGACGGTGTCCCGGACGTCACCGGGCTGCAGACCACCGGTGCCGGGGCGCCGGTGCTGCTCGGCGATGGCACGTACGCCACGCTCAAGAGCGGCGACCGCAGCGTCAACGACGGTGAAACGTGGTCACTCTCGGGCAACTGGGGCCTGCCGCTGGGCGCCGCGGGGTTCATCAACCTGACGGCGGAGTACCGCGACCGCAGCGACACCAATCGCGCCGGCTTCGACACCCGGCAGCAGTTCGCGCAATCCATCTCCACGCCGGCGACGCCCGCGGCGGGCGAACTGGGCTTCGACAGAGTCAACCATCGCTACGGCGACGCCGCGACGACGGACCTCGCCACGTTCATCAACGCGGGCTACAACATCTCGGACGCAGCGGAGTTCTACGCGTTCGCCAGCTACACGCAGCGCGACGGCGAGAGCGCCGGCTTCTTCCGCCGCTCGGGCGACGCCCGCAATCGCAACTTCAGCGCGAGCACGACGACGTTCGTACCCTACTATGCCAACGGCTTCCTGCCGCTGATCGTCACGGACCTCGAGGACTACTCGATGGCCGCCGGTTTCAAGGGCGATGCCGCCGGCTGGAACTGGGATGTCTCGCTGGTTCACGGGTCCGATGCCTTCGACTTCGGCGTCGAGAACAGCTTCAACACGTCCTTCGGCAGCGCCAGCAAGACGAGCTTCGATTCGGGCGGCCTGCGCTTCAACCAGCAGACGCTGAACTTCGATGCGCAGCGACTGCTGGACGTGAGCTTCGTCAAGTCGCTGTCATTCGCCGTCGGCGCCGAATACCGGCAGGAGAACTTCAAGATCCGCCCCGGCGAATTGCAGTCCTATGCCGGTGGCCCCTTCGTCGCCAACGGCGCGCCCGCGGGTGCACAGGTGTTCCCCGGTTTCCGCACTCGCGTCGACGAGGACCGCGACAGCCAGTCGCTCTACGCGGACTTCGACGCCGACGTGACAGACCGCTGGAACGTGGACCTGGCTGGCCGCTTCGAGAATTACAGCGATTTCGGCTCGGACTTCAACGGCAAGCTCGCGACGCGCTTCGAGGTCAACGACTTCGTCTCGCTGCGCGGTGCGGTATCGACAGGCTTCCGCGCACCGTCGCTGCACCAGATGTTCTACGAGACGTCCTCCACGAACAACGTCGGTGGCGTCCTGCTCGAGATCGGCACGTTCCCGGTCGACAGCCCGGTTGCACGCGCGCTGGGATCGAAGGACCTCGACCCGGAAACGTCGCGCAACTATTCGGCGGGCATCGTGATGAAGCCGCTGCCCAGGCTCGACGTCACACTCGACTTCTACCGCATCGAGGTGGATGACCGCATTGTCGTCAGCGAGAACCTCCAGGGCGCGCAGGTGGCATCGCTGCTCGCTGGCGCAGGGTTCAGCAGCATTACGTCGGCACGGTTCTTCGTGAACGGGCTCAACACGAAGACCGACGGTCTCGACCTGATCGGCACTTACCGCTTCGACCTGCCGGTGGGCTCCCTGAACCTGACGGCGGCCTTCAACTACAACAAGACGAAGATCGACAAGCTGCTCGCGGCACCGGGCCCACTTGCCACGATCCCGAACCTCGTGCTGTTCGGCCGGATCGAGCAGTTGCGGATCGAGGAGGGCCAGCCCAAGGACAAGGTGATCCTGTCGGGCGACTGGACCGCCGGCGAGTTCGGCGCCACGCTGCGGACCACACGCTTCGGCGACGTGCTGAGCCCGGGCACGGTCGCCGCAGACGACCTCGAGATGGGCGCCAAATGGCTTGTCGATCTGGAGTTCCGCTACTTGCCCGGCGACCACTGGCAGTTCTCGGTGGGTGCCAACAACATCCTCGACGAGTATCCGGACCCGAATCCGGTCGGCGCGCGGGTGGCGCCCTTCACGGGCAACTACAGCACCAACAACTACTTCACGCCGTTCTCTGCGTTCTCGCCGTTCGGGTTCAATGGCCGCTATGTCTACGGCCGCGTGAATTTCCGCTGGTGATCGGATCGGCCGTGCGTCCGTCTATGGGCGGGCGCACGGACCGTCAACGGCTTGAGGTCACTGGTAACGGCGACCGGCCGCCTCGAGCCACCCTGCCACATGCTGCCCGGCTGGGTCGCGATGTGTCCAGTGGACCACCCCGCCCTGCGGGTTCCATTCGTATTCGCCGAAGAAGGCGACTCGATCGCCGGGACGCAAGCCCTCCACCCGAGGCGCGAGGTCGATGTTGTGTGCGATCAGCACCGTCTGTCCGGACGGCAGGCGCACGATGATCCGCTGGTGACGCGAGCCGTTGTTGTCGTCCGCGAGGACCCG
>CADEEX010000523.1 GCA_902826465.1 uncultured Acidobacteriota bacterium | reverse complement strand
CTCGCAGCGGGCGCCTTGGCGCCTGGGGTGTCGCCGTGCTTGCGAGCGTGGTGTTCCTCGGCGGCGGTTCGGTGATGCACGCGCAGCCGCCCGACGGCGTGCGAACCTCGACGGCGCGACGTGGTGCGCTGATCACGACGACGATGTTTGATGGCGATCGGGTGCGCACGTTGCGCTACGACCTGTTGCGGCGAGCCACGCCGGAGGAACTCGCGGCGCTCACGACGTTCGACCTGGAGCGCGCGGGGCCCTCACCAGGTACCACCGCCATCACGATGCCGGTCGTGGTCCCTCCGGGCGCCTACGACGCGGTGGTGTCGTTGGCGACGGCGTCGCCCGTCAACGGCGAGATTACGGTGTCCGACTCGCCGCGTGCCATCTTCGGCCGCGCCACGGGCGTGTTCGCCACGGAGGTCCGCGTGCCGTTTGTGGTGCCGATGACGACCAGGCGCTTGACCGTGAATGTCGCCGATGCGGCGCTGGCGAAGAGCGTCGCGCGCGTGCATGTGGTGCCGCGCCGTATCGTGCCGCCGGCGCTGCGGGAGCCACGGCCCGTGCGCGCGACGGAGCTGCTGGCCGGTTCGCAGACCCGTGCGATCGGCTACACCGACGAACATGCGTATCCCGAAGGTGGTGTGTTCTGGACGCGCGGCACGGCGCGCACCGAGGTCGTCGTCGCCACTGATGGCGCGACGCGCATGACGCTGACGCTCTCCACCGGACCGAATCGCGGCACCGTCACTCTTACCGTGGGAGAGCAGACGCGGGCCGTCGACATGGCCGGCGGAGAAGAGCAGACGCTGTCCTTCCCCGTGAATGCCACTGAGCGGCTCGTGGTGGTCGGCGTGCAATCGACGTCGATGTTCAGGCCATCCGAGGAAGATCCGAGGTCGACCGACAACCGTGGCCTCGGCTGTCAGGTGCGCATCACCCTTGAGTAGATCAGCCGTTTCGGTCGTGGTGATGCTGTCGGCGGCGCTGGCAGGGTGCCGGAACACCGCCGGGCCAACGCCGTTGCAAGTGCCGGTCCTCGCCTGTCCTGCGCAGGTGGCCGCGCTTTCTGTCGACGGCAATCCTGTTCTCGTCAACTATCCGGCGCCGACAGCGACCGGCGGTGAGGCGCCGTTGACGACCAGCTGTGTTCCGGCAGCAGGGCAGACGTTCGCGATGGGCACCACCCTGGTGTCGTGCACGGCGCGCGACGCGCGGCAGCAGACCACGGCCTGCAGTTTCCCGGTCACGGTCACCCTGGCGCCACGGGTACCGCGGCTCCTGGTGACAAAGTTCATGGCCTTCGGCGACAGCATCACCGAGGGTGCCTCGTCGACCTGCTCTCCCAGAGTCGCAGGCCGGACTCTCGCCGAGTGGTTCCGTGCGGCGCCGACCGCCGTGAACGATCCCTGGAATTATCCCAATCGTCTCCAGGCGGCGTTGCGTGCGACCTATCCTGCCCAGGCGTCGATCGTTGTTGCCAACCAGGGTGTCGGCTCGGAAGTCGTCGACACGGGCGTCGAGCGCATGCCGTCAGCGTTGACGCAGGTGCAACCGGACGTCGTGCTGCTCCAGGAGGGGGCCAACGACGTCAATCAAGGCGAGGAGCCGGAGAGTATCGCGGCGGCCTTGCGCAGCATGGTTCGGACGGTGAGAGGCCGTGGTGCGCAGGTCGTCGTGGGCACGCTCCTGCCGCAGCGGAGAGGAGCATGCAAGGGGTACGCTCCGGACAGCATCGTCCCCGCCAACGATCAGATTCGAGCGATGGCCGCCAGCGAAGGTGTGCCGCTCGTCGATCTCTATCAGGTCTTCGGTTCGGTGCCTGGCGACCTCATAGGCGTCGACGGTCTGCATCCGAGCGAGGCCGGCTATCAGAAGATCGCCGACGCCTTCTTCGCAGCGATTCGGCAGCGCTACGAACAGTAGAGGCAGGTATGCGGTATTCTGGTTCGGCTTGAAGCCTGCCGCCCTTCTTGCCGTCGCTCTGAGCCTGCCGTTCATCGCGTCGTGCGACAGCACGACGACGCCGACGCCCCCGCCGGTGGCACTGACGATCAGTTGCCCGCAGCCGGTCGTGGCGACCTCGTTGACGGGAAATCCAGTGACGGTGAACTACACGGCCGCAGTAGCAGCCGGGGGCAAGGCACCGGTGACCGTGAGTTGTTCGCCGGCATCTGGCCAGCCCTTTCCACTGGGCGCCACCGCCGTCAGTTGCCTCGCCAAGGATGCGCAGCCACAGGCCGCGGCCTGCGCGTTTACTGTGACGGTCTCGAAAGTGGCGCAACTGAGCGTCACGAAGTTCCTCGCGTTTGGCGACAGCATTACGGCCGGCGTCCTCGCCGGATCGTGTCCCATCGGGGGCGGTGTCTCCTGCTCGGTGGCCACGCCGACGTCTGCGCCGCGGTCCACCGCCTCTCTGATCCCGTTTGGCAGCGACCTGCGGACGCTGTATCCGTTTGTCGGGGAGGAGTCGTCATCGGCGTACCCCCGTCAGCTGCAGGCGGCGCTGACGGCGAACTACAACGGCCAGACCTTCACCATGACCAACCTCGGCTCACCTGGCGAGTTCATCGCGGAGGGCAAGGCGCGACTGTCGAGCGCCCTCATCGCCGCGGCGCCTGGGGCCGCGCAACGAGAGGTCGCGTTCGGACGGCAGCAGCTGCAGGAGCACCAGCAGCGCCTCGAGGCCGCGCGCCCGGGTGCGGCGCAGCGCCTGCGTGAGCTCGCGGCGGAGGTGCGCGCCCGCACGCCGTGATCCGGCTTCGCAACGGTGGTCAGTAGCCGAGAGCTGTCGCCCGCACGTTGGCCGGTGGGCGGTTCGGTGAAGCGAGTAGGCGGCCAGCTCGGGCGGTGACGCGCTCGATGCGTCCTTC
>CADEEX010000522.1 GCA_902826465.1 uncultured Acidobacteriota bacterium | reverse complement strand
AGGTCGACGTCGAGACCGGCAAGTATCAGATCCTCGACTACCTCGCGATCGCGGACGTTGGCACCGTGGTTCACCCGAAGGCGCTTGGCGGACAGGTGCTCGGGCGCTCGATGCTGGGCATTGCGCATGCGATCGGACAGAAGTGGCAGTATGACCAGCATTACGGCGTGCCGCTGGCGAAGCGCTTCTACCAGAACAAGCCGCCCTCGATCCTCGACGCGCCACAGAAGATGGATTGGGCCGCCCTCGACATTCCGGATCCTGAGTCTCCGGTGGGTGCACGCGGTATCGGTGAGCCGCCAGTGGGGGCGGGTTGTTCCGCCATTCTGAACGCGATCTCAGATGCGTTGGGCGACGAAGTATTCCGCCGCGCTCCGGTGAACCTCGACACGATTCTCACGTCGCTCGAGGCCGGACGTCCGATGCAGGATGGTCTGACAGCCCATATTTAGGGCTCAAGGCTTAAGCCTTAAGCCGTAGGCCGTAAGACCCTAGTCATAGATGGAGGCGGCGTGCGACTCTTCGTGTGCTCTTGTGTGCTGGCGTGCGGCATCGTTCTTTCGGCGGCCGCGCAGGGTACGTCACCTGGGTCGGCACCAGCGGCGGCACCGCCACCCCTGCCGGCGACCGTCATTTCGGCTGCGGATGTGCAGGCCTTTCTGAAGGCGCTTCCGCCTGACGAGATCAGCGATCTGCCGATCCGCGTGGTCGACGTCGGTGGCTACAAGGTCGGGGTGTTCGGTGTCTTCCGGGCCAGAACGATGCCGGGCGATGCCATTGCGCATCTGACCCGCACCAGCGAGATCTACTACATCGTCAAGGGTTCAGGCACGCTCGTGACCGGGGGCACCATCGGCGCGCTCAAGCCGCCACCTGCCGGTCGCAATGCCGGTCCACGTGGCGACCGCATCGACGGTGGCGTGTCTCGCAAAGTCGCCGTTGGTGACATCATCATTATCCCTGGCCGGACGCCACACTGGTGGAGCAGTCTCGACAGCGACATCAACTACCTCATTTATCGTCCCGATCCTGACGGCCGGATGAATCTGAAGTAGCCACCACGGCGCGTGCTACAGCCCGCCTGGGACGCGCACGCGCCGAAGCGTCGCAATTTGTCGCAGCCCGTGGCGGTGGGCGTGTGCTCTCGTATACTGAGTCGCCTTTTGCGGAGCCTGTTCCCATGACATCGATACGAACGATCTTCTCGAGCGTCGCCCTGGTGACCCTGGCCGCCAGCGCCCAGGCGCAGGGTGTCACCGACAAGGACATCCTTGCCGGCTTTGCCGACCCGACGAAACTGGTCACCGTTTACGGCGACTACAGTGGACAACATCTCAGCCCGCTCACGCAGATTACGCCGGCCAATGCGGCACAACTCACGCCCATCTGGACCTTCCAGACCGGCGTGCTGGCCAACTTCGAGGCGAGCGCGCTGACGATCGACGGTGTCATCTACTACACCGGGCCGATCAATAACGCCTGGGCGATTGATGCCAAGACCGGAAAGCAGATCTGGGCCTACAAGCGGCAACTGCCGCAGGGGCTGAAGGTCTGCTGTGGTCCAGTGCATCGCGGCTTCGCCGTTTATGGCGACCGTCTGTTCATGACCACGCTCGACGCCCACTTGATGGCGTTCGAAATGAAGACCGGCAAGATCCTGTGGGATATTGAGATTGCCGACTACAAGCTGGGTTACGCCAGCACGCCGGCACCGCTGGTCGTGAAAGGGAAGCTGATCGTCGGTCACGGCGGCGGTGAGTACGCTAATCGAGGATTTCTCGATGCCTACGATCCGGCAACCGGCAGCCGCGTGTGGCGCTTCTGGACCGTTCCCGGTCCGGGCGAACCCGGCGCCGACACGTGGCCGGCGGACGTGCTCGAGCGAGGCGGTGCACCGACGTGGTTGACGGGGACCTTCGATCCCGAGCTGAATACGATCTACTGGGGCACGGGCAATCCGAGTCCGGATTGGGACGGCGACCACCGCGCGGGCGACAACCTCTACGCCGCGTCGCTGATTGCGCTCGACGCGGACACCGGGAAGCTGAAGTGGCACTTCCAGTTCACGCCACACGATACCCACGACTGGGATGCGAATCAGGTACCGGTGCTGGCCACGGTGAATGTCGAAGGGCGGCCCCGCAAGGTCGTCATCCAGGCCAATCGCAACGGCTTCATCTACGTCATCGATCGGCAGACCGGGAAGTTCATTTCCGGCAAGGCCTATGGCAACCAGAACTGGGCCAGCGGCATTGCTGCCGACGGGCGCCCGCAGGAACTGCCGGGACACGCACCAACAGAGGCGGGAACGATCACCTGTCCTGACTGGTACGGCAACACGAACTTCATGTCGCCGTCGTTCGACGAGAAGAACACCACTTTCTATCTCACCGTCCGCGAAACCTGCGCGCGCTTCATCCGCCGCGACACCCCTGACGCCAACGTCGGTGATCGCACGATGGGCGGCACTGTGCAGCCCACGGGCGAACGCTGGGGTGCGCTGCGTGCGATTAACCCGTTGACGGGGCAGAAGAAGTGGGAAGTCCGCTACGACGGTCCGGGCTGGGCAGGTGTCCTCGCCACCGCCGGTGGTGTCGTCTTCAGCGGCGATCATCAAGGCACGTTCATGGCGGTCGATGCGTCGAACGGCAACGTCCTCTACAAGTTTTCCACCGGCGCGCCGATCTTCGGACCGCCCACCTCGTTCATGCTCGACGGCAAGCAAATCGTCTTGATGCCGTCAGGTTCCACCGTCACCGCGTTCGCGGTGCGATAGCTGGATACTCGGGGCGGGATCTGGATTCTGGGCGAGGCGGCCTGAGCCGAGGCGCTGTCTCAGAATCCAGATCCCACTCCCACTGAGCATCCAGT
>CADEEX010000521.1 GCA_902826465.1 uncultured Acidobacteriota bacterium | reverse complement strand
ACGCGCGGCCGTCCGCGGCTCGCTCACCATCGCAAAATTGACCGGGCTGTCGCTCTGGAATGGATTCGTCGGTTTTTACCAGAGCGACAACCTCACCTACGCCGCGTCGATTTCCTACTACGCGCTGCTGTCGATGTTTCCGTTCTCGATGCTCGGCATCGCCATCCTCGGCAGTGCCACGGCCGACGAACAGGACCGCAACGCCGTCTTTGGGTTCGTCCTCAACTACTTTCCCCGCCAGTTCGAGTTCATCACCAATCAGCTCGACGCGTTTCGCAGCAACTCGCTCGGACTCGGCCTGGCCGGTACGCTCGGCCTGATGTGGGGTGCGCTCGGCTTCTTCGGCGCCATCACCAGCGCCGTGAACCATGCGTGGGGCGTCGAGAAGAACCATGGATACTGGAAGCACAAGCTCGTGTCGTTCCTGATGATGATGGTGGCGGGCGGCCTGCTGATTGTGGCGCTGCTGCTCGTCAGCGCGGGAGGCGTCGTCGGAGCGTCGTGGTTCGCCGAAGTGCTGTCGCGCTTCCCCGGTCTCGGGATCCTTCGCGGCCTTGCCGTCCGCAACGCCTCGACGCTGATGTTCGTGCTCGTCGTCGGCTTGATCTTCTACTTCGTACCGGCGGCCAAGGTGCGGTTTCGCGACGTCTGGATCGGCGCGTTCATTACCGGACTGCTGTGGAAGGGGGCCACCTTCGGTTTCGGCTGGTACATGCGCGACATGTCGCGCTTCACGCAGATCAACGGCTCGATTGCGGCCGTGGTGGTGTTCCTGGTGTGGGTGTACCTGCAGGCGGTGATCCTGCTCTACGGCGTGGAGTTCACCGCCGCCTACGCGCGCCTGCGCCGCGGCCGTCCGCCCGAAGCGCCCGCCGCGCCGCCGCTCACGCCAGGGTAAGGCTCACGGCTCAGGGCTTAGGGGCGCGAAGCGAACTGCCACCGAGACGCAGAGACACCGAGAGTCTCTAGGAAAAACTTCTGTGTCTCAGTGCCTCCGTGGCCAATTTGCCTGCGTGGCGGTTTAGGACAGCGCCTTCAGGATCGCGTCGCTGAAGAACGGAATGTCGTCCGGTTTACGCGACGTGATCAGGTTGCCGTCAACGACCACTGGCTTGTCCACGTACATGCCGCCGGCATTCTTCACGTCGATGGCGATCGACGGCCAGCAGGTGAGCGTGCGACCGCGGAGCGCGTTGGCGGAAATCAGCACCTGTGGCCCGTGGCAGATGGCGGCCACCGGCTTGTTGGCGGCCATCGCATCGCGCACCAGGTCGACCATGGCGTGGCGCATGCGCATCTTGTCGGGCGCGTGTCCGCCAGGGATCACGACCGCGTCGAAGTCCTTGATCTTCGCGGCGCCCGCCGCCATATCGGCCTTCACCACGGCCTCGCCCTTCTTGCCGCGATAGTCGGCGCCGGCGACAGCGCCGACTACAACAACGGTGAGGCCGGCGGCGCGTAGTGTCTGCAGCGGTTCGGTCAGTTCACGATCTTCGAACTCGTCTTCCACGAGCATTGCCACCCGTTTGCCGGATAGCGCGGAGCGGTCGGTCATGGCTCGCAGTTTACTGCATGTCATAATTCGAGCGATGAACCGCCTCGCGCGCGAGCGCAGTCCGTACCTGCAGCAGCACGCGCACAACCCGGTCGACTGGTATCCGTGGGGCGAGGAGGCGTTCGCGAAGGCGCGCGCGGAAGACAAGCCGATCTTCCTGTCGATTGGCTACTCCACCTGTCACTGGTGCCACGTGATGGAGCACGAGTCGTTCGAGCATGTGGGCATTGCCACGCTGCTCAACAACGAGTTCGTGCCGGTGAAGGTCGACAGGGAAGAGCGTCCTGACGTCGATCGCGTCTACATGACGTTCGTGCAGGGGACGACCGGTGCGGGCGGCTGGCCGATGAGCGTTTTCCTGACGCCAGGGTTGAAGCCGTTTTTTGGCGGCACCTACTTCCCCCCGGAGTCGCGGTGGGGCAGGCCCGGATTCGCCGACGTGCTGCGCGAGCTGGCGCAGGTGTGGCGCGCGGACCGCGCGAAGATCGAACAGTCGGCCGACTCTGTCACCGAGCAGCTCCGCGGATCGGTGCATGCCACAGTCGCCGACGCGCTGCCCTCTGCCGATCTTCTCCCGCGGATCGTGGCCCAGTTCCGCACGTCGTTCGATCCGCGTCAGGGCGGCTTTGGTGAAGCGCCGAAGTTCCCGCGGCCGAGCGAACTGCTGTTCCTGCTGCGCGAACACGCCCGTACGGGCGACGCCGACGCACTGGCCATGGTGCTGGCCACGTTGCGGGCGATGGCGCTCGGCGGCATGCGCGATCATCTGGGCGGCGGCTTCCATCGCTACTCGGTTGACGCGGCGTGGCGCGTGCCGCACTTCGAGAAGATGCTCTACGACCAGGCGCAGCTGGCGCTGGCGTACCTCGAAGCCGCACAGGCGTCAGGCGATGGCTTCTATATCGACGTGGCCGAAGACACGCTGCGCTATGTCATGCGCCAGATGACCGCGCCTGAGGGCGGCTTCTTCTCGGCCGAAGACGCCGACAGCGTGCCGCCTGACCAGGCTGACGCCCCCGACGCGCACAAGATGGAAGGCGCCTTCTATCTGTGGACGTCGGCGGAGGTAGACGCGCTGCTCGGCGAGGCCTCGCCGATCGTCAAGCGTCGCTTTGGCATCATGACCGGCGGCAACGCGCCCTCAGACCCGCAGCAGGAGTTCGTCGGCAAGAACATCCTGCACGTGGCCGCTGGCATCGACGTGCTGGCGACGGAGTTTCAGAAGACAGGACAGGAGATCGAGGAGACGCTGGCGCACGCACGCGTCCCGATGTTCCGCGCCCGCGTGGCCCGCCCCCATCCCCCGCGCGACGACAGCGTGCCCACCCCCTG
>CADEEX010000520.1 GCA_902826465.1 uncultured Acidobacteriota bacterium | reverse complement strand
GCGACCTGCAGATTCAGGAATCGCGCGCCGTGCCGGTCGTCTGGTAATAGTCGTCTGTAACAGTCGTCTGGTCGCAGCGCGGCAAGACAAGGTCAGCGCCGGCGCGGAACCCGGCGGGGGACCGGATTCCGCGTCGGCTGACATCGCGGCCGGAGGCATCAGCCGCGCATCGCGCGCTCGTGCAACGACGCCACCGCCTGCCAGCCGGCAGACACCGCGCCCTCCTGCCAGTCGGGCTCGGAGTGCGGCGTCGTGGCGGCGCTGCCGATGACGATGCGGTTATCGACCTTGGAGAGCTGCTGGCGGCGCGACGTCGGCGCTCCCTGGGCGTAACCGCCTTCGTTGTACTTCACCTTCCGCCACCACACCGCGTAGGCGCTCTCGAACTCCTGGCGGATCTGCGGATGCACCTTGCTCGAGTGCATCAGCACGTGCTCGATACGCTCTTTCACGGGGCGATCCAGGAGATCGCCCACGGGCCCGTTGGCGTAGAGCCCGAGCAGGATGCCCTTCTTCGTGAAGAAGTCGTACGACGGATACGAGAACTCGCCAAGCGGCAGGTTCGAATACAGATGACCGCCGAAGATCTGGTCGTCTTCCTCCCAGAAACGGCGCTTCATCTGCAGACCGACCTTGGCGCTGTTGCTGTAGTTGGTCGCCTTGATCGCCGCCATCATTTCCGGCGATACGTTGATGTCGACCTTCGACAGTACAGACAGCGGCATGCAGACGACGACGAAGTCGGCGGCCACTTCAGTCTTCTTGCCGCTCTTCGTGTCGAGATACACCACCTTCACACCCGCGTCGTCCTGATGCACCGACTGCACTTCGGCATTGAAGGTGAGGCGATTGGGCGGGAGCGCACGCTGGAAGCCCTTGGGGAACTGGTCCATGCCACCAACCGGCTGGAACATCGGCGCGGCCGACGTGCCTTCAACCGGCGGCACCGAGCGAAGCCGCTGCGTGAACGGGCCGGCGAGCAGGTCCTTCATGGCATACGGATCACCGTGGCCACGCATCTCGAACGCCTTGTAGGTGCGCTCGGTCGCATCCAGGTAGCCCTGTGTCACCAGGTAGCGGAGCAGGCGGTCCTTGTCTTCGGCCGTCATCGGCAGATCGAGGGCGTTCTTGTCGACCGCCTTGAGCAGCAGTTCGTTGACCTGGCCGGCCATGTCGGCCTTCACTTCGCGCAGTCGGATGCGCTTGTTCGACAGCACGCCGGCGGCATTGTTCTCGTAGAAGAAGTACGAGTTCTCCGCCTCGTTGAGGAACACCTGCACCGGCACGCCGAGTTCGCGGCAGTAGTTCAGCACGCCGGTGTGCGAGTAGGGAATGCGCCACGGCCCGACGTTGACGTAGTGCCCTTCGTCGAACGTGCAGATCTGGCGATCGCCGCCGTTCAGTTCGGTGTGTTCGGTGCCCTTCCGCACCGACCAGGCCAGCCCGCCGACGCGCTCGCGCGCCTCGAGAATGCGGAAGTCGTAGCCCTGCTTGTTCAACTCGTAGGCCGTGACCAGTCCCGACACGCCGGCGCCAAGAATCAGCACCTTCGACTTCGCGGGGCGTCCGGTGAGCACCGGGCGCACGCCAGCCTGGCCAGCCATCAGGTCGAGCGACTGCATCGCCGTCATGACGAGCGACGAACCGCCAATCAGTCCGAGCCGTTCGAGAAACCGGCGCCGGGTCCATGTGGGAAAAGGTGTCGAGCTCGTCATGTCGTGATCACATCCTCAGGTAGCGCACCCGTGAAGGCGCGTGTCGCTTGCCGGCCATTGTAGTCAGCGGCACGAGTTCCGGATCCTCGCCGCCACACAACGCCTTCAGCCGGCGGTTGCCGTGCCAATCGGCGGCGAGCAGAAGCTGCCAGGTGGCGGGGGTTCCCTGCATCGCCGTCGCCCCCGAGCTTTCGAGGACGGCGCGCAACCGGGCACCATCGGCGGCGGTTGCACGCGCCGCCAGCTCCACGCGCGCACCACGGCAGAGCGGCAAAAAAAGCTCGAGCGCCGCAATGTCGAAGGAGAGAGAGGTCACAGCCAACAGCCGCTCCTCGGTGTCGAGCCCCGGCTCACGCGCCATCGCGAGGAGAAAATTATCGAGCTGACGGTGACCGATCTGCACTCCTTTGGGACGTCCGGTAGAGCCCGAGGTGTAGATGACGTAAGCAAGCTGATCGGGGTCGATCGCAGGCCGGTCTTTGGTCGCGACCTCTTCTTCCTCCCCTTCGCTCTGCACCCACACGCGCTCGAGCACCGCCGGTAGCATCGCTGCCGCTTCGCCGACGGTCACCAGAATGCTGATCCCAGCGTCCTCGGCCATGAGCACCAAACGCTCACGGGGGTAGGAGGGGTCGAGGGGAAGGTAGGCCGCTCCAGCCCGCAAAATGCCGAGCAGGGCAATCACCATCTCCGACCCACGCTCGAGACAGACCCCGACCAGCGACTCGCGCCCCACCCCACGCTGGCGCAGCTGCCGGGCCAGGCGATCCGCGGCCCGGTCGAGCTGGCGGTAGCTCAGCTCGCGCCCCTCACAACCGAGCGCCACCGATTGCGGCGCGCGCGCGACCCAGGCGTCGAAGCGGTGCAGGAAACAATCGGCGGCGGCCAAGCTGGGCGGCTGCCACTCCCGGAGCAACTGGTGCCGCTCGACGGTGGCCAGCAAACCGAGCTCCGCGATCGGCCGGTGGGGATCGGTGATCCCTGCCTCCAGAAGACGCAGCAAGTGCTGAGACATCCGCCGGACGGTCGTGCGGTCGAAAAGGTCGAGGTCGTAGCGCAGCGTGCCGCGCAACTCACCATCGACATTTCCCAGGGTCAGTGCCAAATCGAGCTGGGCGCCACCCGTCTCGATCGGTACCGCCCCAAGCTCGAGCGGACCAAAGGCGAGCCGCCCTGCG
>CADEEX010000519.1 GCA_902826465.1 uncultured Acidobacteriota bacterium | reverse complement strand
TGACCCGTAACTCCTCGCCAGAGACCTGGCTCAGTCGTTGACCAATGGCCCAGCCGTGAAGGGGTCCGAGCGCCAGAATCTTCAGGAGGAGAAGGTCGAGAGTGCCCTGGACAAGATCGGACGGTTTGCTCATAATCTATGTCCTCGGTGACCGAGATATCGGTGACCGAGACCATAACACAACGGACGAAGTGCGAGCAACGTCGCCGGAACGGTCTTGGACCTTGACACGATTAGCCATTGTGCTAAATATTGGCCGACCCGTCGGGACTTCATGACTTCAAATGCCTTTCGCGCACTTGCCGATGGCACTCGGCGAGACATCCTCACCCTTCTGCGAGGAGGACCGCTCACCTCTGGCGAGATCGCCTCGCGGTTTGACTCGAGCTGGCCCACGATCTCGCGCCATCTCGCCGTGCTGCGTGAAGCGTCACTCGTCGTGACGGAGCGTTCCGGGCAGGAGATCTACTACGAACTCAACACATCGGTGTTCCAGGACATGGCGCAACATCTGATGACCTGGACGCGCCCGCGTCTCAAGGCGCGCGCCGTCCCTCGTCGAGTGGCGAAGCAGGAGGGGTGAGATGAGTCTCGCTGGGTCTGCGCGCCAGATGGCGGTGCTTGCTCTGGGCTATACGATCAGCGCGCTGGCCGCGACCGGGCTGTTCGGACGCTACCTCGCGTTCTCAGCGCACCCGGTGCAGGAACGCCTCATCGTCTTGTTCCTGATGCCGGTGACGGCGACCGTCATCTGGCGGGTGATTGGCAGCCTTCGGCGCCATGGTCGACCGGCAGACGACGAGGCCAGCGCCGAGGCGGCGATTGACGGGATCGTTCTCGCCGTTCTCGTGTTCTTGATGGGTGTTCACCTGCTGCTCGTCGCTGTCCTGGTCGGTGCGACGTGGGTGCACCCGTGGGCGCAGCCGGGGACTGCGGTGCTTCTCGGCGTCACCACGGTGGCGGTTGGCAATCTCTTGCCGCGGACCCGACCCAACATGGCGGTGGGTATTCGCACCGCTCGGACGCTGTCCGATCGCCATCTGTGGGTCGTGACGCATCGCGTGAGCGGCTACACGCTCGTGCTGTCAGGTGTCGTCACGATCTATGCGGGGCTCTTTCGCCGAGGTGCCGACATCGCTGGCGTATCGGTGACGGCGCTGACAATCGCGGGAGTGTGGCTGTGTGCGTTCTACTGGAAGGTCACGCGCGAGGCGGGGCCGCACGGTGCTTGAAGCGCGAGGACTGACCAAACGCTTCCCGGCCAAGACAGCGGTGGATCGCGTGAGCTTTACGGTTCGACCGGGCGAGATTCTTGGCTACCTCGGTCCGAATGGGTCGGGCAAGAGTACGACGATAAACATGGTGGTCGGTTTGCTGGAACCGACCAGTGGTTCGCTCTCGCTCTTCGATTGCTCTCTCGGGCAGACACCTGAGGACTATAAGCGTCGCATTGGCTACGTCCCGGAAGAGCCCCATCTCTACACGCATCTTACAGCCCATGAGTACTTGACGCTCGTCGGGCGATTGCGCTCGTTGCCGAAGCCCACACTCGACGCCCGCGTCGGGGAACTACTCCGCCTCTTTGGTCTATGGGACAGCCGCTATCAGGCGATGTCGGCCTTCTCGAAGGGCATGCGTCAACGTGTGCTGCTCTCCGCGGCGTTGCTGCACGATCCCGATCTCCTGGTACTCGATGAACCGTTCTCCGGGCTCGACGTCAACGCCAGCCTGCTGTTCCGCGCGCTACTGAAACTGTTCGTGCAGCAGGGGCGCATGGTCCTCTTTAGTTCCCATCGGCTCGATGTCGTCGAGCAGATCTGCTCGAGGGTGGTCATCCTCCGTGCTGGCGCCGTAGTCGCCGAAGACCGCGTCAGCCAGCTTCGCGCCTCATTGGCCTCCGCATCCCTGGAAGAGGTGTTCGCCCACGTAACGCAGCAGGAAGACTTCACTCCCGTCGCCAAAGCCATTCTCCAGACCATTCGGTCATGATCTCCGGCGAAGAGTTGCCCTCCCCGTTCGCGACGCTGGCTCGTCATTTCTTCTTCTCGTTCTTTCGTTTGAGTTTTCTCGATGATGCGGGCGAGCAGTCGTTCAAACGCGGCATCATCGGACTGCTGTCGGCGCTCGTGGCCATGAATCTGCTGCTTGTGCGCCTCTATGTCGGGCGCTACGCAGGCGTGACCGACGCCAGCCAGCTGGCGTCCATGGTGGCCGCCGATCGGCTGTTCGTGATTGCGCTGCCGATGTTCGTGACGGCGATCATGATGGCGCTGATTGCCCAGTCGATTTTTCCAGACGACGTTGATTTTCGGACGTTGATGGCGTTGCCGCTGTCTCAGCGCACGATTTTCGGGGCAAAGTTCGTGGCGCTGGCCGCCTTCGCTGCGATCTTCATCGCCGGCGCTGTCGGTGGCATCGCGCTCCCGCTGTCGCTGATCATCAATGGAAGGAGCCACGGCGAGGGGCCAGGTCTGGCCGTGTTGATTCAGCTGCTGGTCAACAGCTGGTCCTGTGCGTTCGTGGTTGCCGGCGCTATCGGTGCGCAGGGATTGTTGGCCGTCGCGCTCCCTCGGCAGCGGCTGCGCAGAGTCTCTCTCTGGTTGCAGACGCTGACCATCGGCATGCTCGTGCTCAGCATTCCGCTTCTCTTGCGCGCACCAGGACTAGGGCGGGCGCTGGCGCAGCAGCCGGCCTGGCTGTTCGGTGTGCCGCCCGCGTGGTTTCTTGGCGCCATCCAATGGCTGTTGGGGGAGCGGGATCCGTACTCGACGGGTCTATTGCAAGCGGCAGTAGGCGCCACGATGATCGCCGCAGGCCTCTGCGCGATATGCGCGGCTCTCATCTATCGACGATTCGATCAGTCCGCGCTGCGCCTGGATCGCGCCGCCTCGTTG
>CADEEX010000518.1 GCA_902826465.1 uncultured Acidobacteriota bacterium | reverse complement strand
AGCGGTCCAGGTGACGATGGCCTGCAATACAAGCCCTGCACCACTGACGATCAGGCCGGCGTGGACATAGACGAAAAACCGGCGGGCGTCGAAACGTCGGTTGATCACGCGGCCTAGGACAATCGCCAACAGCGCGGTAGGTAGCGACAGAAGGTAGTAGCGGCTGACGCTGGGTGTCCACAGGCCCGCGGCCCAATAGCCGATCATCCCGATCACGCTCGCTGGAAGAAAGTATCCCTGCAGGGTCGCGCGGAAGTGTTCAGGCGACCAGCGGCGCAGCGCGCCGTACACCACCAGCGGCGGACCGTTCATCCCATAGGCGCCGCCGAGTACGCCGGCACTCACACCGAAGAGCCATGCCAGGAGATCGTCGGTCAGCTCGTACGAGCCCCGACTGCGAAGCGCAGACACGGCAAATCCAGCGACCAGCACGCCCAACATTCCTTTGACAATGGGCTCGGACACGCTGCGAAGCAGGAGGAGGCCAAGCGGGATCCCGATCAGGGTGGAGAGCACCAGCCGGACGGCACTTCGTACGTGCACGTGCCGCCAGTCCTGCGCCACGACAACGGCAGCCACTGTGATCGAGATAAGCACAGCGATCGGTGCGGCGACTTGTACGGGCATCACGAACGCCAGCAGCGGAACCGCGATGAGCGCTTCGCCGAACCCCAGTGCGGACCGTAGGAGCGTGGCGACGAAGAACACGACCACGACGAGCAGGGTCAGCGAATCCAGGTGCACCATGTTCGAGCAGGGCGAGCGGGCTACGAACCGTCCGCGACCGGCTCGGTGCTCACCGGCAGATTCCGGGGCGCCCAGAGCGTACAGTCGGTGCCGGCGAGCCGATTGATGACGATCGCCTGCAGCATCAGGATGCCGACGGCGATCTCGATCACGAGCAGGTGGAACGGTTTCGTGGCGAACACGCCCCATCCGGTGGCGCTAGCGACGTCAGCGCGAGGAGGACCCGTCACCCACGCAGTATAGGGTGATCGTGGACCGGCGTCGCTCACGGTCTTTCATCCGGCTTCCGCCTGGCGGCCATCTCGAGGCCGACCTCGATGAGCTGGTCGGAGGAAAGCAGGCGGGCGGCGGCCGGAAACAGCTCGCGATCCTCGATGCCGATGTGCTCATTGTAGATTGTCTGGAGCGCCGCGAGGTGCGCTCTTCATCAGCCGTGTGTTTTGGGGCGGCGGTCGCGAAGTAGGTCAGGGCGGTGCGCAGTTCCTCACGCTGGGCCGGGGTCAGCGCACCGCCTGCGGCGTGGTGGTCGATCGCCTTCAGCACGTCCAGAAACTGTTCGATGCGGCGGTGGCAGTCGCTCAACAAGGCGAGTGGCTGGTCGACGGTGTGGTCGGGCCGCCGCCCGATCGGGATCGGCATCAGACCCTCGTGCCGATGCGACTAAACATGTATTCAGAAACGTGCTAAGCGCGCCCTTCTCGGCGCGCTCGACGCCCACACTCTGGCCGATTTCCTGCCGCGTGCCCCGTCCCTCATCCGCCTGTTGAATCAATCACTCGAAGCGGCGCCGTAAGCATTCTGTATGAGCATTCATCTCATCAATCCGAGTCATGTGTCCTTTGGGATCGGTGTCATCACGCCGCGCTGGCTGACGTGCTGGCCCAGGCGACCCCCGGTCGCTTCGCGGATTCGATCATTACCGACGAAACCCTCGAGCCGCTGGATCCAGCCATCATTGCGCGGGCGATATTGTCGGCATTGGGATTCATACCGGCAATGCCCTGCGTGGGTATGAGATCGGCACCGCTGCGCCGGGCGTTGCACGCCTGTCTACGAGGGCGGTCAAGTCGAACCGGATCAGTTGCTAACGGCACGATGGGATCTGATGCCGCCCGACCGATACATGTGGGCGTCGGTGCAGACGGTCCGCGGTTGCCCGAAGCATTGTTCGTTCTGTTCCGTCTGGAAGACCGATGGCCAGCGCCAGCGTCAGCGGACGAGCGACATCGTCGTCGAAGAAATCGTCGCGTTGAGGCGCCGCGGCTTCCGCTTCATTGCGCTGGCGGACGACAATTTCTATCCGGTGACGCTGACGGACCTGCAGATGGCGTCGCGCCGGGCCGATCAGGCGCAATTCCTCACGTTGAGCGCGCTCCGGACCGAGCGCTTCGAACTCATGCGCCGTCTGGCCGCGTTGCCGGACGACATGGTGTTCTTCACGCAGATCACGATGGAGGCCGCCGAGGATCCCGAGTTTCTCGACGCCATGCGGAACGCGCGCATCAGGGGCGCGCTCGTCGGCATCGAGTCGGTGACTCCAGAAGGGTCGAAAGACGTCCACAAGGGCTTCAACGCCGCCCCGAAGGTGTCCACGCCCCATCCGGCGATGTCACCCGATGACATCCGGCGCGGGACGCAGGGGGCCTGAAATCGTTTCTACAGCTTCCGCAACATCTGGGAGCGCGCGCACTGCGTCGAATCGCTGAAGTTGCGGCTGGCGTTTGTGCTGATCTCCAAGCTATATCGGCAGATGTACGCCAATGCCGGCATCGCGACCGACAGTGCGCGGGTCGGTCGCTCCGCGCACTGGGCGCGCTGGATCGCGAAGCCCTGCCGGCGCCTTTTCACCGCGCGCCCGATGCCCGAGCTCACGGTTTAGGTCTAGCTCTAGCGTGAGGAAGCGTGAGTCACGCCTCACGGCGAAACGCGGCCTCGTAGATCACGGGCGCCTTGCCGGTCGGAAGCGTCCCAGCCTTCGGCACGTTGTACTCATGGAAGGGCACGCTGGGATCCCGCACGAAGCCGACGCGACGCAACTCGGCGTTGAGTTGGGCTTCGGTGAGGAAGCACTGCGGTTCTCCGGAGAACTCCGTGAAGACGAACGGTTCGCCGGCGACGGGCGCGATCTGCGCCGGAAGGGTGTTTCGCGAGAACGTGAACACAAAGAGTCCCGCGCCTG
>CADEEX010000517.1 GCA_902826465.1 uncultured Acidobacteriota bacterium | reverse complement strand
GTTCGAGAACCAGAGGCCGAGGAGCAGGGCAGGGACGGCCACCACGAAGCCGGCGATCGGTCCGGCGATGCCGATGTCGAACAGCATGCGCTTGCTCGGAATTGGTTCGCGGATGCGAATCACCGCGCCAAACGTGCCGCTCGGCACGAACAGCATCGGAAGAAAGAACGGCAGCGACGCATCGACGTCATAATAGCGGCAGGCGAAATAGTGACCGAACTCGTGCGCGCCAAGAATGGCGAGCACGGTCAGGCTGAACCAGGCGCCGCCGAGGAGCAATGCCGTCCCGCTCATGTTGAGGGGATGCGTGCCCAGGTCGGACATGAACGAGCCGTAGTACCCCGAACCCGTGATCATGGTGGTCACGAGGGTCAACACGAACAGAAGCACGTGAATCCACACGCGATCCTGGAATTTCTTGGGAGGCTGCCAGACGTACTCGTCCGGCGGAAGGGTGGCGTGCTCGACGCGATCGGGGTCCAAGAGCCCGATTATCCGATGTTCTGGAGCTCTTTGCCTGGCTTGAAGCGGATGGTGCGACCGGGGGGGATGCGTACTTCCTTGCCAGTCCGTGGGTTACGGCCAATGCCGCGCTTGCGGGGCTTCACCTGAAACACGCCGAACCCCCTCAGTTCGATCCGTTCGCCGCGCTGCATCGAGGTACGCATCGCATCAAAGACCGCATCGACCGCCACCTCGGCTTTGACCTTGGTGATGTCTGCGATCTTCGAGACCTCGTTCACGATGTCGACCTTGATCATGCTTAGGGACTCCTCGGTGCGTGTAAAGACTATAGATTGTGGCACTTACGCTGTCAATGTCCGGCCTAAGTGATCGAGCGACCTGACCAGAATGCCTGCGAAAACACCGTCCGTCGTCCTTGTGGGGCGCCCCAACGTGGGGAAGTCCACCCTCTTCAACCGCATCATTGGCTCGCGGCGAGCCATCGTGGCGCCGCTTGCCGGCACCACGCGCGATTCGCTGTCGGTGCCCGCCGCCTGGCGAGGTCAGCACTTTCAGCTGTCTGACACCGGCGGGCTCTACGGGCACAGCGAAGATCCGCTGCACGCGCTCGTGGTGGTGCAGGGACAACGCGCCATTGCCGGCGCCGATCTCCTGATTTTTCTTGTAGATGGCCGTGAAGGGCTCGTGCCTGGCGACCAGACCATCGCGCGCGAGCTGCGCGAAACCAACCTGCCGGTCATCCTCGCGGTGAACAAGACCGACGACAAGCGGGCCCAGGCGGGGGTAGCCGACTTCTATCAGCTCGGCTTCGAACCGATCACCGAGATTTCTGCCGAGCACGGCACCGGCACCGGCGACCTGCTCGACGAGATCATTGGCCGCCTCCAGAAGCTCGGGTACAAGCCCGATCTGGCGGAAGCAAAGACGCCACGAGGTGAAGCCAGGGACGATGCGAGGGATGAGAAGGAGCGGAAGGCGGCGCTCCCCAAGGTGCCCGAGCCGCCGCATTCCGGCGACGCCACCATTGCCATCGTCGGGCGGCCGAACGTGGGGAAGTCGTCGCTGCTCAATCGGTTGCTGAAGGAAGAGCGGGTGCTGGTGAGCGACATGCCAGGCACCACGCGCGACGCCATCGACGCGACGCTCACCTGGCACAAGCGCCAGTTCCGCATTGTGGACACGGCCGGCATGCGCCGGCCGGGACGCGTACGGAGCGGCGGCAAGGTGGAACTGGTGAGTGTGGCCGGATCGAAGAAGGCCATCTTCGACGCCGACGTGGTGGCACTGCTCATCGATTCTGAAGAAGGGGCCACCGACCAGGACGCCTCGATCGGCGGCGAGGTTGATAGCGCCGGGCGCGGCATCGTGATCGTGGCGAACAAGTGGGACCTCGTCCGCTCGCAGGACCACACGTTCGTGAAGACGTTCGACGAGGCGCTTCGGCGGAAGATGCGGTTTCTCGACTACGCACCCATCCTGCATATCTCGGCGCTCACCGGCGAACGCGCACCGAAGGTGCTCGAGACGATCGACAAGATCGCCGCCGCCCGGCGGATGCGCATTCCCACGCCCGCGCTCAACAAGTTCATTGCCTCGGCCATTGCGGCCAATCCGCCGGTGAGTCCCACCAGGCGGAACGTGAAGATCATGTACGTGGCGCAGGTCGGCGTAGCGCCGCCCACGTTCGTGTTCTTCACCAACGTCGCGACGACGTTCCACTTTTCGTACGAGCGGTTCCTCATCAACAAGATCCGCGAGGAGTACGGCTTCATCGGCACGCCGATTCGCATTCAGGTGCGTCGGCGCGCGAAGTAGTGGTATTTTGGCCCCTGCCCAACAGATGTCCGTACCGGCTGCGATTGAGATTCCAGACCGCCCGTTGTTCAAGGCGTCCGAGGTGTGCGAGCTGCTCAAGCTGCAGCCGTATGTCCTGAAGACGTGGGAGGCCGAGTTTCCCGATCTGGGCGTCTCGAAAACCTCCGGCTCCGGGCGCGTGTATCGGCGCGGCGACGTCGAGCAGGTGTTGCGGATCAAGCATCTGCTGCTGGTTGAGGGGCTCACGCTGGCCGGCGTGCGGCGGAAGCTCGAAGGGGAAGCACCGCAGGTGGCGGCCGACGAGCCGATGCTCGACGATCTGTTCGGGCAGCAGGCGCGGGAGCGGCTCACCGAGTTGAAGCGCGGGTTGACGTCGATTCTCGCGATGCTGAACGGTCCGCCTGCGGGGACCGAGTTCAGCCTCGCGCCGCCGGAGGAGCCAGTGCGGGCGAAGGCGTCGGCCAAGCCGGCAGTGGCGTCTGCCCGCAAGCGGGCGGCGCGGTCGTAGTATTATTAGAAGTTCTCGCGTCGGGATGTAGCGCAGCCTGGTAGCGCACTTGACTGGGGGTCAAGGGGTCGTGGGTTCGAATCCCGCCATCCCGACCAAACTTTCCCCTACAGAATCAATGAGTTATAGAGACGGCCCCTTCGGCCGTCTTTTCTGTTTCTAGGCTCTGTCCG
>CADEEX010000516.1 GCA_902826465.1 uncultured Acidobacteriota bacterium | reverse complement strand
CGCCTGCCGTGTCCGGGCGTCGATTGATGTGCCAGCCAAGCTGCGGCGGCGGCCATCCCATCTTGAACGCGACGAGCTGCATGAAGCGCTCGATCTCGTCGGTGACGCCAGCGACATCAATCCTGGCGAGGAGCGCATTGAGCTCGCTCACCTGGGGCACGGTGGTGCAGGCCGCTCCGTCGCGAATGGCGCGCGCCAGCCAGTGCGCCTGCTGACAGGTGTAGCCGTCTTCACTCAGCAGCACCTCCCGGTCGGTGCGTCCGTTGCACATGTCGCGATACTTGGCGCTCGTCAGGCGGCGGCAGTGTGCCATCCACGACCGAAAGCGGCTGATCGGCTCGCGCACCAGCATGAGCGTCACATCCGGGCGCTCGCCGAGCGCGTCGAGCACTTCCGACGAATAGTGGCCGCTGAGCAGCCGGAACTGACGCAGTTCCTCCGGCGGCAGTTCGCGTGCCTTCCATTCGTCGATGACCAGTGCCTCGCCGTTCGCGTAGTTGTTCTCGAGATACGCCTTCAGCGTGATGCCGGCGGTCTTCGGAATGTGGACGAAGTACATCCGCGGTCGCAGGCCGGATGCCGCGCCCTTGGTGCTGCGTGATACGAGTCTCATGCTGCGTTCACCTTGGGAAGGAAGTGGATGCGCTGCTCGCCGACCGGCTTGCCGTAGAGCACTTCGTTCTGGTCGCAGTAGGGAATCCGTGGGTTGTGATGAATCCAGCGATCTTCAGTCGCCACCACGCTCGCCGCGGTGAGCCCGATCACGCCGCCGGCGCGCTGAACGCGGCGGCACAGCTCGACGTCTTCGTGCTCATTCCAGAACAGGTTCTCGTTCCACGGGAAGTCGCGCCAGAACGCCTTACGGATCAGCGTTGCGCCACCAGGGTTGTAGGCGTACTGCGAGTAGGCGCGGTAGTCGAGGAGCCCGCCCGCCGACCACACCTGGTTCTGGCTGCTGACCACGGCCCAGTCGAGCGCGCGCTGGCCGTCTTCGAGCCGGACGCGGACCGCTGCCAGGCCGTAGGCGTAGCCCCACGCCGCGAAGTCGGTGGTGAACTGCGGATCGAGCGTGAAGCGATCGTGGCAGACGAGGATGTCTGAGTAGGCCGCTTCCTCGCAGATCAAGTTCTTCTTGCGCGTAATCCACCCGAGGTCGTCGTGCTCGGCAAAGTTGAGCACGCGCACGTTGTGCCGCTCGGCAATCGCGCCCAGATCGACCGGCGACACAATCAGAATCTCGTACGGCTCCTTGCAGTAGCGTTCCACCGAGTCAATGAATTGTTCGACGTTACCAAGGCGGGCGCCAGTGGTCAGGATGCCGAACGTCCATCCGGTGTGGGCGGTCATGTAAGTGCGGTGACCGGCGCGCTTCCGCTCGTAACAGAGCGTGTGCTGCAGCGGGCCGCCCTTCTCCTGCCGGCTCCACGCGAACTGTCCGTTGAACAGGCGATCGAGCAGCGACTTGAAGCCAAACGACGTGAGGTGCTGGTTGTCGCTGATGGTGGTCTGAATCTTCGAGCCAACACTGACGAACTTCAGCGACTGATGAATGACCGGCTCGACGAAGATGTTCGAGTTGACGTCGAACATCGTGATCGACGCCGCGCCACGAATCAGCTGACGCAGCGCCCAGAAGTTGATGGTGTTGTTGTACTCGGTGACGATCCGCACCGTTCCAGGAGCGTTCGGCGTCCTCGCCAGCGAGTGATGAATCTCGACCTCGGGACCGATCGCGAGCGGTGCCGGCCCCTCGGCCAGTGCTGGCACCGACGTGAAGTCGAACGATGCCGGGTCGAATGCCGCCGCCTGGGCGGCCTGGAATTCGGCTGCACGCTGCTTGCCCCAGCGGATGATCGCGGCCGAGGCATACGCCGACGCCGCAAACCAGAAGCCTTGCCGCGGCTCGACGAATGCCGGCTGCGCAGGTGCCGGCGCCGAGGCCTGGGCCGCCGGCCGGGCCGGGGCCGACGCCATCGGCACGTCGCACTGCACCACGAGGTTCGGATACTTCTTTGCGCCGCGCGGTTCCCACGGCGCGGGCGTCAGCCGATCGCGCAGCGACGCGGGCGATAGCGCACAGCGGAGCAGCATCGGCACGTTGGAAAGGAGTTGCCGAGCCGACATCTTCGAGGCATCGTCTGCGAGCCGGCGATAGCGGTAGCGGACGGCGGTGGCGTAGAAGCCGTCGCGGTATCCCTCGTCGCCGATCATCGCTTCGCTGTACTCGCGATCGGCCCGCATCTCGTTCATGAACTGCTCATGCTCGAGAAAGTGACGATGCCAGAGCTTGCCGGTGGTGCTGTTCGGGTGCACGCGCCAGCCGATGAATCCCGGCGTCAGCCGTCCTAGAAACTTGTGACGGCGGTACTGCGAGGTCAGTAGTCTGACAAAGAATTCCCAGTCGCACAGGAAGTCGAAGTCTTCGCGCATGCCGCCGATCTCATCGAGCAGCTCACGTCGGAAGACGGTGGCCGATGGCAGCGGCGTGCCAGAGTGCAGGCACGACCTGAAGAAGAGCGATGGCTGCACCATCGTCAGCGACGGCGTCTGGTTGAATCGCGGGGTGTCGGTGAAAGCCTCGACGAGGTGGTAGAGCACGTCGAGATTCAGCCGCGAATCGTTCAGCAGCGCGACTTCCGCTTCGAGCGCTTGCGGCGCCAGCAGGTCGTCGCTGTGAAGAATGCGGACGAAGCGACCGCGCGCCGCCATCAGCCCCTGGTTGGTGTTCTTCGCCTGGCCGAGCCCTGCGGTGGAGAACAGGTAGCGTGCCGGACGGCCGGTCCGCCGGCTGTAGTCCATCGTCGCTTCCTGAATGGCGCAGCGGTCCTTCCACTGCTTCGAGTCGTCGGTCACGACAATCTCGAACGCGTCGAGCGTCTGTTTCTCGAGTGAGGCCAGCGTCAGAAAGAACAGGTCGACGCGACCGTGGGTGGGCACCACCACGGACAGCATGAGCGGATCAG
>CADEEX010000515.1 GCA_902826465.1 uncultured Acidobacteriota bacterium | reverse complement strand
CGCCGCCGTGACGAGTTCGCGCGCGACGTCCGCCGGCACGCGCAGCCCGACGAATCCTGGCAGCGCCATCAACCATCGGTACGGCGCCGGCGAGAGCATCGCGGTGTCGCCCACGTGCAGCACCGGACCGGTGCACAAGACCGCGACCAGCAGCGTCATTGCGCTGTAAAACACCAGGGCGCTGCGGCGCCGCAGCGGCTCGCGCATCGCCGGAGACATGAGCACCACTACCGCGCCAGACGCGAGGGTGAGTCCCAGCGCGCGGTTCACATCGCGCATGCGGATCGCGAGTCCGGCGACCGACGTGGTGAACGGTCCCACGACGAGGCCAGCCAATGTGGCGGCAACGCCCGCCCCGCACACGATCACCGCCAGCATCCACGCGGCGCGCCTCGTCCAACTGGTGGGCGCCGTGCCACGGTGTCGTACCAGCAGCACCCCCACGCCGACCAGCACCAGCCACAGCGCGGTGACGCCTGGAAAGAGCATGTCTTTACCCGTCGGCAGCCACTGCCGCCAGAACCAGATGTCGCCGGTCACCTCCACAAACGCGTGCGGCCGCGCGCTGTACGCCAGCACCTCCGCGAGCGTGCGTTTCAGTCCGAACTCCGTGTGGACGCTCGAGTACCGCAGCATCACCGGCACCAACGGCACCGAGGCGAGGGCCCAGGTGCCAACGAGCGTCGTGCCTGCCCGCCAGCGTGCTGGAGTGGCGCAGAAGTACACCAGCCAGGCGCCGAGCACCACCGCGCCGAAGAGCATGAAGTGCCCGTTGCTGAGCGCCTGCACCAGCCACGACACGCCGAACAACCCCAGCCACCGCCGACGCGGCTCGCGCAGGTAGCGGTGTGCGGCAAAGAGCGCCACCGGCAGCCAATAGGCCGACAGGCTCTGGATGTGCGCAATCTCCGTCGTGCGGTACGGCGTAAACGCGAAGGCCAGCCCGGCGAGAAACGCCGCGTCGTGGCGGCGGGTGAGTTCGCGGACGAGCAGGAACAGGGCAACGCCAGACAGCGGCCACGTCAGAAAGAAGGCGACGTTGTACGCAACGATGGCATTGCCCGAGAGCCAGATGATCGGCGACGCCATCAGGCTGAGGCCCACCAGGTTCTCGGTGAAGGCCGCAACGCCGAGTGTGGGGAAGTAGTGCGGCGCATTCCACCAGGCGGCACTGAACGGACGCACGCTCGCGTTCCACCGCAGGATGGAGGCGTTGAAGACCGGATCGGCCGAGTCGCTCGGGATGGCAGACGACAGCGAGGGAAGGAGCGGCCAGGTGTACGCGGCAGCGATCAGCAGATAGGCGGCGGCCACAATCGCCAGCCATTCGCGCTGGCCACCTGATCGTTGCGACGCCACAGCGCCACGATAACCGAAAAACGGCTGTGATTCGTTTTCAGACAGTTCCGCCGGCGCCGCAGGGCACACGGCTGGAACGGCGCTTGCTGCTGCGCGGTCAGCACCAACCCGTTCAAGGAGCCAGCACATGGAAAAACAGCAAGACATCGACTTCAGCAAACCACCGACCGGGCATCACCCGGGCGAAGGCGCTGAGGGCGCACGCGCCCAGCGGCAGGGACCCGACCACATGCGCGACGAACTGAACCCCACGCCGAGCGGCATCTCGAAAGAGAACAAGGGACAGGAGCGCCGCGAACGCGAGCGGCGCCAGAACTGGCCGCCCGCCTCGCAATAGCTGCGAAGTCCCGTCATTTCGACTTCGCAACGGCTCGCGCCCCGGCCACCGTGGCCGGGCGTGATTCGCCCATCGTGATCTCCACCACGTGCACGCCGCCGTCGTCCTGCACTGGAATGGCGACGGGATCGACGCCGGCACCGTCCAGCGTGGCCTCCGCCACCCCGCGTGAGCGCTCCTGCGGGTTGCGCACGGCAATGGCGTAGGTTGTCGCGCCAACCTTCCACCGCACATCGAAGCCCGGCCACGATGCCGGAATGCATGGTTCCACTGCGAACGTCGATCCGTGACGCCGCAATCCGAGCAGATGCTCAATGCCGACCCGGTACATCCAGCCGGCAGAACCGGTATACCAGCTCCAGCCGCCCCGACCCGCGTGGGGTGGTCGCGCGTAGACGTCGCCCGCCATGACGTACGGTTCCGTCTTGTAGACGTCGGCGCCCAGCAACGTGCGCGAGTGATTGATCGGATTGAGCATGTGAAACAGCTCGGTGGCTTCATCTCCATGTCCGAGCTTCGCCAGCGCAAGCACAATCCACACGGCGGCATGTGAGTACTGCCCGCCGTTCTCGCGAATCCCTGGCGGATAGCCCTTGATGTAGCCTGGCTCCTGCGCCGACCGATCGAAGGGTGGGGTGAGCAGCAGCAGGATCTGCGGCCCGCGCGCGATGAGCGATCCGCGCACGGCGTCCATGGCCCGCTCTGCCATGCGCACCGGCGCGGCGCCAGAGATCACCGCCCACGTCTGGGCGATCGAATCGATGCGGCACTCGTCGTTCAACGACGACCCGAGCGGTGAGCCATCGTCGTAGTAGCCGCGTCGATACCATTCACCATCCCAGGCCAGTTCGAGCTTCGGTACCAGCCGTGCGGCCTCACGACGGAACCGTTCGGCCGAGGCCGTATCGTGGCGCTCGTCGCAGAGCGGCGCGAACTGCGTGAGCACCGTATGCAGGAAGAAGCCGAGCCAGGTGCTCTCGCCACGTCCTTCCGGACCGACATGGTTCATGCCGTCGTTCCAGTCGCAGCTACCGATGAGCGGCAGACCGTGAATGCCGGCTGTCGTGCCTTTGTCGATCGCCAGCACGCAGTGTTCGTAGAGCGTCGCGTCACGACTCGACACCGTGGCCTCGCTGTACGATTCCTGCTGCCACGACTCGAGTGGTGCGGCTTCAAGGAACGGCACCCGCTCGTCGAGTACCGCGTGATCGCCGGTGGCGCGGACATAGTCGGCGACGGCAAACGGCAGCCACAGCAGATCGTCCGAGCAGCGCGATCGCAGGCCGCGCCCTCCGGGTTCATGCCACCAGTGCTGG
>CADEEX010000514.1 GCA_902826465.1 uncultured Acidobacteriota bacterium | reverse complement strand
TGTGGCTGAAGGACGTAGCCCTGAACTCCGGCTTCGTCCTGCAGCCCTTTGAGCAGGGGCGCCGGGAACGTCTCTTCGCTGAAGACGACCTTGATCTTCTCCCGCTTGAGCAGTGTCACCATGTCGCGAAGTTCGCCAGCGGAGGGTGTGAGCCCGTGTGCCGGTTGCACGACGCCGCCCACTTCGAGGCCGAACTCCTGCAGCAGGTAGCCGTAGCCGTCGTGCACGGTGACCACGCGTGTCACCTTGGCCTCGGCCAGCTGCTGCGCCGCTTTCGCCTTGATCAGCCGCAGGCGCCGCGCATAGTCCGACGCATTCTTCTGTAGTGTCGCGGCATCCTGTGGGCGGAGCGTGGCCAGGGCGCGCTGGATGGCGTAGGTCTGCTGCACCGCGTTGGTGAACGAGATGAAGGTGTGCGAGTTGACACCCGTGCCGTTGACGGCATGAATCTGCGGCGTGGCGTCGTTCACCTTGATGAGCGTCAGCTTCGTGTTGCCTGACGCCTTGATCATCGACATCACGAAGTCGTCGTGGCCAATGCCGTTCAGGACCAGTGCGTCGAGGTCCGCCAGCTTCCTGATGTCTTCCGGCCGCGGCTGGTAGTCGCCCGCGTCGATCTCCCCCGGCAGGATCGAGCGGACCTCGTAGCCAGGCAGCGTGCCGACGACGTTCCTGGTCCAGGAGTAGTACGGGTGGAGCGTGACGCCGATTTTCAGGGGCCGGGCGGTGGCCGATTGTGCGGCGACCGGAGACACCGAGACGAAGAGCGCCGTCAGCAGCGACAGCATGGCGAAGATGCGCGCGCGATGAGACGACATCGTTACCTCGCAGAAAGCACGGGATTGGGCGGCGTGGCAAAGAGTTCGATCCAGCCGTCGGTTTGCGGTTGCGGCACGAATTCAGCGGCGACACGGCCACCGATTCGATGCATCCAGACGTAGATGTGCAGGGTGGTGCCGTCCGGCAGTCGATGATGTTCGTCGTCGAGCGGCGCCGGATCGGGCGGCGTGTTTGGCTCCGGCTCCTGAATCGTCAGCAGCCAGGCCGGCGCGGATTCGTCCGCGGGCCGTCCCATGTAGCTGACGGTCGCGCCGCGCTGCAGGCGTTGCCACTCGATATGGTCGGCGTCCGCGGTCGCGAACGGCGCCACACCATTCGCCGCGAGCACCATCGGCTGGGGCCAGCGCGACGTGCGCGCGCGCTCGTCTTCCATCGTCGGCAGGGCACCGCGGATGGCGGTGTACATCTGCTGCTCGGCGACCGGCAGCGTCCTGACGAGCGACTGATAGGGCAACAGATTCCTGGTGCCGTTGCCGGCGGTGTCGCCACTGCCGAGCGCAAGATAGAGACCGACGCCACCGACGACCAGCGCGGCAATCGTCAGAATGCCGTAGCGTTCACGCGAGTCGGACGTGCGGCCTGAGGGACGGACTTCTTGTGCGCTCATGTCGTGAGGGTGCGCGAGCGAGTGGCGGCGACGCCGGCGGCCAGCGACACCGCGGCCCACGCCAGCACGAGGGCCGTCAGCAGATGTTCGACGCTCCACGTCGTGGCGGTTGACGCCAGCGTGGTCTGGTCCAGGAGCAGGTGCAGCGCTCCGTGGCAGGCATACACGAGGACCGCGAGGGCGGCACCACGAGCCGGCAGGCCACGTCGTACCGCAACATCGCGGACCGCCGACAGCAGCAGCGCCAGCCAGAGCTGTCCGAGTGCGGCCGTGACCACCAGGGCGGAGAAGGCGACGAGCGCATGGTCGCCCGCGTAGGGTGACGCGGCCACCAGCGAGGCGCCGACGGCGATGCCGTTGCCCACGCCGAACACGACAATGAGCGGCGTCATCCACGGCGACTGCGGGCGGACCGTGCCGATGAGCGTCGCCAGCACGATGGCCGAGGCGGCAATGCCCATGCCGATCGGTACGACGGCTGCCGACACGCCGATGGCGGCAGCGATGGCCGCCGTGATCGCTTGCGTGCCGAGCAGAGACGCGACGTACCGCCGCTGCAACCCGGCGCCGCGTGCCGGGAAGATCAGTGCCAGCAGGAACAGGAACATGGCCCAGCCCTCGACGACCAGGCGCGCCCCGCGCTCGGCGAACAGTCGCAGCGTCTGGCCGAACGTCGGGTTGAACACCACCAGTTCTGGCGCGCCGGTCGCAAGGAACTCGCGGCCGCCGGACTCTCCCGGCAGCACGAATCGTGCGCGCGTGGGCACCGCCTCAGGGATCGAGCGGAAGGCACGCAGGCGGGCGGAGAGCGGCGCGCCTCCAGGCTGAATGACGTACTGCAGCACCATCTCGGCGGCCGACAGGTCGGGTGTCAGTGTTGCCACCACCGTGGGAAATGGCAACGGCTCGCCGTTCTGGCTGACGTCGAACCGCGCCGCAATGTCGCGGGCAACGAGTTGCAGCGGTGCCATCGCCGCCACGGGATCGAGTTTCCGGTCGCTCGTGCGAGGCAGGTTGGCCTCCATGAGCGCTGCGATCGGCAGCCGTGCGTTGATCACGAGCGCCGAACCGTTCGGCGTGACCGTGACATCGACGGTTGGTCTTGGCTGGTCGTCGTGGGCGCGCACGGTCACGGGTGCCAGCAGCGCCACGCAGACGACGAGTGCACGGAGAAGAAGGGATCGCATGACTACGCCGGCTCCGGTCCGGGGTGCTTGGCCAGCTTGCGTTGCAGGGATCGTCGATGGAGGCCCAGCCGTCGCGCCGCCATTGACAGGTTGCCGTCGCAGTCGGCCATCACACGCTGGATGTGTTCCCATTCGACCCGCGCGAGCGACGGTGTGCCGTGCGCGGCCGATGCCTCGGTGGTCGCGCCATCGAAGGCCGACAGAATCTGATCGGCGTCCACCGGTTTTGTCAGGTAGGTGGCGGCCCCGAGCTTCACGCTCTCGACCGCGGTCGCGATGCTGCCGTAGCCCGTCAACACCACAACGCGGGTAGTGGCATCGAGCTCCTTGAGACGACGCAGCACATCGAGCCCTGATCGATCGGCCAGCTTGAGATCGATGAGTGCCAGTTCTGGCGACTCCGCTTCCGCCGACGCCACCGC
>CADEEX010000513.1 GCA_902826465.1 uncultured Acidobacteriota bacterium | reverse complement strand
CGACGAAACGTGAACACGACTTCCCATTTGCCATCGCGCGCCCGTCGTTCACCCGACGCCTGAAGCAATTCCAAGCCGACCAGCGGACCATCCAATGAATCTTCGATGCCGACCGACATGCTCCTAGTAGGACAGTAGGTGTGGAGAAACGCGTCAAGATGCTGTGCGAGAGTCACTGCAGAATGCGAATAGCCGAGCGCTGATGACTCGCGCAAGAACTCGTCTAAAGCTTCCGAGCGCGTCAATTCCGGGTACGGCCAATGGTTCAACAGGTGTCGCCACGCGAACAGCGCACCACTGTGGCGAGACGACAGATTCCAGTGAAGCAACCAAAGCGTGCGCACATCCTCAAGGTAAGGATCGAAGCCGTTCTTCCTGAAGATGGCGTGACCGAACTCCGTCAATTCCAGGGTTCGCGCTTTTCCGGGCTGTGCTACTCCCACGGCCTCCACCCAAAAGCGGAGAGACCGCACCATGTTCTTGCCGAGCCCCATCTCCACCATCGCCGCGTCTTCGTCGAGGAAGGCGGCGGGATTCTTCCGCAATGCTCTGTACGCTTTGGGGAGCCACGCGTACCGAAACGCAAAGGTTTCGTGACCTGAGAACCGAAGCGGTGAAGCAGCGGACGGAGTCGCACTGGTCGCCTGCGTCATCGCACCGATACCATTGAAAGCGACGTTCTCACGTCCGCGACCGCCGCGGCAATGGACTCTGCCGCGAATTCCACATCATCGCGAGTCGTGGATCTGCCCAATCCCATTCGAAGAGCCCCTTCCTGTGCCGCGTCCGACAGGCCCATAGCGCGAAGAACATGAGACGGGGCGTGTGTCCCTGACACGCATGCCGCACCCGTTGACAGGGCGACCGTTCCCTGAAGTCTAGCGACAATCGCGTCGTTCGGAACACCGGCAATCGACACATGAAGATTGCTGCTTAGCCGGTTCGTTCTGTCGCCATTGACTGTCAATCCCGGAACACGGTCGCACAGCAGCGCCTGAAGGTGATCCCGCAGAATAGCCACTCTGCGCTCGTCGACGTGCATCTCCGCGTGCCGGAGACGGCTGGCCTCGCCGAATCCCGCAATTCCTGGCACATTTGGCGTTCCGCTATTCCAAACGGCGTCAAGTGCGAAACCCTCGTCACCCACCACCAATGCGCCAACGCCTTTTGGACCGTACATCTTGTGAGCGCTCATCGAGAGGTAGTCGATTCCGTCTAAACCGAGGTCGACCGGTATGCGGCCGGCGGCCTGCGTTGCGTCAACAAGGATGGCTGCACCCGCGCTTCTCGCACGCCGAGCACACTCGGCGATGGGATAAACGTTGCCGACTTCATTGTTCGCCGCCATCACGCAAAGCACGTCCACGCCAGACGCCAAGACGCGATCGAGACAGTCCATGTCGAGACGCGCGCGGTCATCCACATCGATCCAGAGTGCCTCTGCCTGTCCATCCGTGGTGGCGGCGAGAACTTCATCGATGAGCGCTTTATGCTCGACACGGGTCAGGGCCACTCGAAGTCGAGCCGGACGACGTCGGTGTAACAAGTCCGCGATGCTCAAGCGCAAGGCTTCGGTTGAACCAGACGTGAACCGCACTCTGTCGGCACTCGCTCCAACTAGCCCGCCCACCAAGCCAGCCGCCACTTTCACAATCGCCCGAGCTCGTCGGCCAAAGGCGTGATCAATGCTGTTCGCGTTGCCAAAGTCGTGGGTCATCGCCCGCAGGACCACATCGGCTACGCGTGTGTCTACCGGCGTCGTCGCGTGGTGGTCCAGGTACACGGGTCGGTGGTACGTCACCGGCCCTCCGTCGACATCGAAGCCAACTCGCCAGCATGGGTGGCCGTGAGAGCACCCCGTCCCGAGCGATCAACGGATCCGATCGTGAGCTCTACCGAACAACCCAAGGCGAGGAGCCAGTCGAGCAGCTTGTCGATCGTGACGCTAGATGTGCGCCCACGCAGGACCTTGGACAGCGTGGGCTGGTCTGTGCCGCATAGCCGTGCGGCTTGAACTTGACTGAGCTTTTGAACGGCCATCGCATCCGCAACCGCGGCGATCAAGGTTCGACGCACGTGAGCGTGATGAACGCCTTCCCCCTGGTCGTCGCGCACCGTGCCAGAAAGACGGGCCATCTGTAGAGGCTCCGAACTCATTGGTTGACCATGGTGCTGTGCTAGCCTATGGGAAGAAACCCATAGGGTCAAGCGCCTTGGGCCCCATCTTCAGTTCTGCCGAAAAGATGGTGCAGTAGTATCGGCCTGCCTACGGATCGCGGGGCAAGCCCAAGGCGTTTCGCCTAACATTCGGCCTTGCTGGTGCGCATGAGATTGAGGAGGTTGCGTGTCCTTTAAGGTGGCCGCCCGGACTGTGCTGGAGCTGGGAGCAGAGCTCATCAGTTCAGACGCAGTGGCCATATACGAGCTGGTCAAGAACGCCATCGACGCAGAGTCGCCCGACGGCGTCACGATCGAGTTCGGGATCACCCTGCGTCACAACGACTTCATCGATGCGGTGAGCCGCATTGATGATGTTTTGGCCGGAGGCGACAAGAAGGAGCAGAGTCACGCCGTCGCCGAGATCCGCGATGCGATCATCGCGCAGTTCCTGCCCGACGCTCCCGCGGAGGGGCGTCAAACCATGACGGCGGCCCTCGAGTCCGCCGGAACCCTACGACAGCTCCGCGACGGTCTTCGCCATTCCTACCGAGAGAACAATTGGATCGAGTTCCGAGACACCGGAAAGGGGATGTCCAAGGACGACCTCCTGAACGCATACATGGTGATCGGTACGCCGTCGAGGAAGCGAGCGGTCGAAGCGGCCGTGCAGTCGGGGCTCAACGAGACACCCTTCCTAGGGGAGAAAGGCGTCGGCCGACTGTCCGTGATGAGTCTGGGTTCGGGTCTAGAGGTACGCACCGTAACCAAGGGCGAACGACGAATTAACGTGCTGCATGTCGACTGGTCTGAGTTCGACGATCTGACGAAGCTCGTTGACGACATTCTCATCGCGCCGCCTCCAGATGGAGCCAAGCCATCCGCAGGTCTCACGCGAACCCGGCTTCC
>CADEEX010000512.1:1030-3068 GCA_902826465.1 uncultured Acidobacteriota bacterium | reverse complement strand
ACTGGTTCTCGTTCACCCCGGATCCGAACACCGATACCGTCGTCGCCGTGCCGCTCGATGGCGAAGTGGCTGAGATGCCTGGCGCCATCCTGATCCAGTCGAACATGCTGGCGCGCCGTGTCGGGATCGCCGCGAGGTCCGCAGGGCCGAAGCGGGTCGCGACGCCGGTGTTTCGCGCGTCGATCCGCGAGCCGGCGCCTTCCACAACGATCGATTCTTCGAGCCCTCCCAGTCTCAACTCGATCGTGCGGTCCAGCGTCGACCCTGGGCCGATGTCGAGATCGGTCTCGCGCAGGGCGGTGAAGCCGGGGAGTTCGACGTCGAGCGCATAACGGCCAGACGGAAGGGCCGGGAACCGGAACTGTCCCTTGTCGCTGGTGACCGCCCTGGCCACACCGGTAAGCAGAGCCGGCGAGCTAATGCGAACCTGGGCACTCGCCAGAACGCCTCCTTGCGCATCCCGCACAGTGCCAATCAGCCCTCCGGTGAGCGCCTGCGCGTCAGCGCTTCTGGCCGGCGTCCACAGGCAAAGCGCAAGCAGCACGACAAAACCAGCGTGGATGTCGGGCCAACGTGTCTTCAGGTGCATCGGATTCCCTCGTGACGGGTGGATGAATCGAATCCCCCTACTCAGGAAGCGAGAAACCGCGGTCAAACCTTGAATGCAGACGTCCTATTCCAGCAGATGTTTCAGCTGCCACTCTGGATCGTCCGCCAATGCCGCGTAGTCGTCCGCGCTAGTGCCTCGCGTAGAGGTCAGCGCGACAGCAAGTACGTCGTCTTGATCGCGAACTGGCGGTTACGCACGGGCGTCGTCCCGAGCGTGTTCAGCTGCAGTTCGTCGTAGGTGATGAAGATGTCGCTGCCCGGCTTGTAGATGTAGTTGTAGCGGAAGCTCGTGGACAGCTGGTTCGTGTAGGAGTTGTACTGCGACAGCGTCCGCAGCGTCTGGCGCGGCGAGAACGAGAAATCGACCCGCAGGATGTTCAAATCCACGACGAAGTTTCCCCATGGCAGCCTGACGTTGTTTCGCGAGTACGAGAGCTCGGTGGAAAAGCGGTTGCCGGCGCGCAGGCCGAAGCTCGCGTCAGTGTTGTCGCGGCGTCCCTCGTAGAACGTCTGCGGCGAATGCGACAGCCGGTAGTAGAACCGCCGCGCCGGGTTGCTGCTGAAGCTCGCCACGAATTCGTTGAAGTTATAGCTTCCCACCGGAATCGTGACCGTCGGCTGAATCTTGAACGGCTCGTCGAGCCGCTCGTACCAGTTGTTCAAGAAGAAGTTGAGATAGGTGCCGTTCTGGAACCGCGTGCCGACCATCTGATGGATCCGGCGCGTGAGCAGGCGTCCCTGCTGATCGGTGGTTGAGATGATGTTCCACATCGGTTCCATCACGCGAATGATGCCGCCGGGACGCGGATTGCGCTCTTTCCCGGTTGCCGGCGAACTGGTGGCAATCGAGGGGCGCTCGGTGAAGATCGAAGCACTCGACGGACACCGCGTCGAGTCGGTGCGTCTGCTGCCGCTCAGCGAACCGCCGTCTGCGCCAACCGACGCCACGTTCTCGTAGCGCCTCTTTGTAGCGAGCGCCTTCAGGCCCGCGCGCTACGACGTCGCCGACAACGCCGGCGTCTCCTCGCTCGCTCGGCGCAGCGGGACCGGCGCGCGCAGGTTCAGCCTGATGTCGTAGTAGCTGTTGGCAAGTTCCGCGAACAGCATCGACAGCGCCAGGCACGCCCAGATTGCCGCCATGGTTGCGTTCACGTTGGTGTCGATGCCGAGCAGCCCTCCAATCAGACGACCCTCGAAGAACACCAGCGCCACCGCATAGCTGCGCGTCATCCACTGACGGTGCTGCGTGATGCGCCGGCGGATGGCAAAGAGATAGGCCACGAGGGTGGTCGTCATCAGCATGGCCGCATCCACGATGGCCAGCGTGGTGAACTCGCGCGGCGCGCCCGTGCTCTCGGCCAGGTATTGACCGTAGGCGCCAAGCGGCGCCAGTACCAGCGCGCCGACTACGTAGATGCGTCCGACAATG
>CADEEX010000512.1:0-1020 GCA_902826465.1 uncultured Acidobacteriota bacterium | reverse complement strand
TCCGAGAACTGCAGCGGCGCCAGGAGTAGCGCGCACGTGCCGGCCACGGCATGCGGCACTAGCCAGAACGCGACGTCCGCGTAATGCTTCCAGATCGGATTCTGCGGCTGGATGAGGAATCGTTCGTTGTGATACAGCACGTAGAGCGTCATCGCCGCCACCGCCACAAATAGTGCCCCCTTGGGACGCCGCCACACCGATCGCCGAGCCGAGAGCCGTTCAATCATGGGCATCTCCTGGAAGGTGGTGCGGCACATTCTGCCTGACCCACAGTCGGGCTGCACAAGATTTGATCGGGTGGCGAGGTTTCCACCCGGCGGGTCTGGGGACGGATCCCGGACGACGGTGTGATCCGACTCGAAGGGACGATGGGCTCCCCGTCCTCACGCAAAGAGGATCGGTTGATGACGGAAGAGAACGCCGCGACAGGGCTGCTCGATATGCAAATTCAAGGCGATCGTGAGCGATCTCCGCGGGGCGCCAGACATCGCCGAGGTAATGGTCGTCGGGCTATCTACCTGCTCACGGGGCTTCGAGTATCAGGACGATGCGCTGCTCGAGCAGCTGCTGCTGCACCGCACCAAGGCTGAAGTGAGCGTGGCGCTGCTCAGGGGAGCGGCGGACATCATCGAGCAGATTGAGGCCAAGCGGCTCGACTCACTGTAGTGGCCGTCCCCCGGGATATGGTTGTCGGGTTGTTCGGGCGGAGCCGGATTCTTCGCGGCCCGCCCCCCAGCACACACTCATGGTCGGCCGATCTGAATGTCGAATCGTGTGTCGCCGCGAACGAGGGCGCGAATCCGGCCAAATGAATCGCGCAGCATTCCGGAGGGGTCGACGATGGCGTAGCCAGGCTTCGTGACATAGAGCGGATGAATACCGGCCATCGCCCAGGCCAGACTGTAGAAGCCGTCGGCGTTGGTGTTGACGAACGTGTGGCCGACCGGGCTCCCGCACGAGTCGCAATAGATGGTGACGCCTTCGACAGGCACCGGCCCCGCTGCCGTCATCTCGTAGACG
>CADEEX010000511.1 GCA_902826465.1 uncultured Acidobacteriota bacterium | reverse complement strand
GATCTCACAATCGTCGTGGCGCTCGTCGGCTTATCAACGTTTCTTGGAGTCGCGGCCGCCCGTGCGCTCATCTGGATGGTCCTGGCGGGCTTGAATCAGGCCATTCTCCACACTCACGTGGAGCCCGCCACCATGGCGGTCGTCGGCCACGACGCGCGTCACCTCCCATCCGCCGCCTGATGGAGGTGACGTGCACACCGCATCAATCCGAACGTCGGTGTATCGGACGGCGACGGATTTCCGACTCTTCCACCACCTGCTAATCGCCATCATCGTCGCGTCCAGCTACGGATGCGCGGCCCGGGCCACCGGCAAGGTCGAACGCTCCGCGAACGACCTGCGACGCGACGCCATCGAACGCGCGCGGGTGTGGACTCCAACGAACGTGCGATCCATGGATCTGCGCCGAGGTCCCTCCGTTCGAGACGCCTTCGCGCCAAACGTGCTCGTCGATTGCCAATACGTGGAACGCGAGATGTCCGGCGGCACTCCCAAGTTCACCTGCCGCCTTCCGAGCGGCGAAGAGGTGAAAGTGAAATACGGGCGCGACAACGGCGAGGTTTACGCCGAAGTTGCCGCCACACGCCTCCTGTGGGCCCTCGGTTTCGGGGCGGACTATATGTATCCGGTTCGCGTGCGTTGCCGCGGTTGCCCATCAGACGACGAGAAGACACCGGCGATGCCGGTGCGCATGTTCGATGCGGCGGCGATTGAACGCAAGACACCCGGGCGCGAGGTGAAAGACAACGACGGCGAGGGCTGGAGCTGGCCCGAACTGGCCCTGGTGCTGCCGGAACGCGGTGGCGCCTCGAGAGCGGAGCGTGATGCGTTCGTGCTGCTGGCGGTCATGCTGCAGCACACCGACAGCAAGCGGGAGCAGCAGCGCCTGATCTGTCGCGGACGGTCGTCCGGCCGAAACCGATGCGATCGGCCGTTCCTGTTGATCAACGACCTCGGACGCACGTTCGGAAAGGCCAACGCGTTCAATCGCGACAAGACTGGGAGCGTCAACCTCGAGGCGTGGGCCAATACGCCGGTGTGGGACGGCAAGACCGGCTGCCGTGGTCACCTGCCAAAGTCGGTGACCGGTACGCTCGAAAATCCTGTCATCTCCGAGGAGGGCCGCGCGTTTCTCGCCCGCCTGTTGACGCAATTGACTGACCGGCAGCTACGCGATCTGTTCACGGTGGCGCGGTTCCCGATGCGCACCGATGCAGCGGCACCAGGCGAAGAGGCCGAGGAGATTGCCGCCTGGGTGGCAGCCTTCAAGAACAAGGTGACGCAGATAGCAGACCGCACATGCAATGCTGCGGCGCCCACGGCGGCGCGATGACGGTGTCGTGACGATCGTCCCAACCCCGAAGAGCCGTGTCACCCTGGCACTCAAGCCCAGGGCCGGCAGGGCCGATAAAACCCCTTGAAGCAACGACGACACAACGGTAATGTTTCGGGCAGGTTAATTTTTCGCCGACCGGCGTCCAAAACGGGACTTCTGGCGGCGAACCGGGGGGTGCGCCATGCGCCGCGCTTTCGGAACTCTCGCGGTCGTCCTTCTGGTCGTTACATCGACCCGAATGCCAGACCTCCGGGCGCAGTCCCCTTTCCACACCGCACCTTCGGCCGTCGAATCGCCAATTCAGGCAAGCGATCGACTCCTCCAGGCCAGCATCGATCGGATTGCCAAAGGCAGCGCGCTGTGGCGTCAGGCGGTGGCCGCCGTCAGCAAGACGGGCCGGCGCGGGCTCCTCGTCGCCGCCGACGACGACACGCCGTACCTTCCAAAGGACGTACATAGAGAGCTGGTGAATCGGAAAGTGCTCGCCGAGGCGGTGCCGCTGCTCACCGGCAGTGCGGACGTGCCCGTGGTGGTGGTCTTTGTGAATGTGCCGCTGGTGCAGAACCTTCACGATGGCGCTTTTTCAGCGCTTCATCACTTCGAGTCTGACCTCGACCGCATCGTGATTCACGAGGTGTACGGGCACGGCATTCCGTATCTGCTGGCGGGAAATCTCTCGGGGCGTTGCGCCGACCCACAGCCTGGACAAACCGCCGTCGAGGCCTGCTCGATCAGTCGGGAAAACGCCGTCCGCGCCGAGCTGGGATTGGGCAGGCGCGTCGACCACGGTCTCTCGAGCTTGATGCTCGCTCGGCTGCGTCCGTTCCGAGACAGCCAGTAGCGTCAATCGACGACGAAGCTGAAGATCTTGTAGCCGTTGTCTTTGTGGATGAGCGAACCGAACAGTTGCACTGTCAGCTCCTGCCCTGACGCGTCCAGCACGGTCAGCTCCGACCGGCGTTCGACGATGAAGCCCTGGTAGCTGGTCTTCTCTCCCTGCAACCGCACCGTCTTCAGCACCAGGTGCGTGCCACCGTACTTTGCAAGCGTCGCTGCGAGCGACGCGTCACTCTTCTGCTTGAGATCGCCCCACACATACGAGAACGGCAGGTTTCGCTCTGGCCTGGCCGCTGGCAACTCCGGCCACACATGGTCGCGAAACTCCTGTTCGGAGAGCGCGAGTTCGCGCAGACGCGGCTCGTTCCGCTGTTCGAGCGCCTGAAGCACTTCGGTGGCCACCGCTTCTGGCGACGGTTGGAGGGAACTGAGGGGGGGAATGTGCGGACCGCAAGCGGCTTGGAGGAGCACACCCAAGGCCACGAAGAGCGCGCTCAGAAGGCGCGCGAAGGATCGCATGCGAAACATTGTCACAGAAGCGGAGCGGGCACCGGACCCGGAGTGACCCGGGCCCGGTGAAGAGAAGCTAGCGCTGAGGATACCCCGTCCAACCGGCGGTCCAGTCGGCCTGCGGCGCTGGAGCCACGGCGCCAATGAAGGTCACTGGCTCGAAGAATCCGTCGTTCGGCGGCTGAATCGGTGCCAGCTGACCCCCCGCCAGGGTGGCGACGCCACTCGGCTGAAAGTTCGGCGCCTCGTGGTTCGAGCACGCCGCCGTCGAGACACCGGGTTCCTGATTGACGCGGATGTTCGGGAACAGACCACTGGTGATGTAGGTGGTGACGCTGGCGTGCCTGGGTTTCGGAATCCCCCACGCCACCTCGGCGCCCATCTGCGACG
>CADEEX010000510.1 GCA_902826465.1 uncultured Acidobacteriota bacterium | reverse complement strand
TGATCGACGATCGCGACCTCCAGGTCGACGTGTACCGATCGTCGGGCGCCGGCGGGCAGCACGTCAACAAGACCGACTCGGCGGTGCGCATCACGCACGTTCCCTCCGGTCTGGTGGTCACGATGCAGGACGAGCGCAGCCAGCTCCAGAACCGGGCGCGCGCGATGCAGGTGCTGCGGGCGCGCCTGCACGAGCTCGCCGAGGCCGGCGCTGTCCATGTAGGACACCTGGCCCAGGTTGATGAGCACGTGTCGCTTGCCTTCCGCGAGCACCGCCTTGACCTTGTCGCGAATCTGGTCGGCGCCGTCGTTCAACGTCACGTGGCCCGAGATGTCGAGAATGGTGACGCTGCCGGAAGTACGTTCGGAAACGGTCATGAGCTTGTGCCTTTCGGTCTTGGAGTCCGGCGTCTGTCCGAACCCCTCCGCATCAATGTCGGCCTTGCCGGCCGGCTAGTAGTCTGTCACGTTCAGCTGGACGTCTGCATTCTCCCATGCCGTGGAGAATCGACCGCGCAGCCCGAAAATATTCCGATCCTCGGGGTACGACCCGGCGAGCGCGAGTGACAGGCCAAGGAGCGACCGCGGGTTGTCCGGGTTGCGTTCAAGATCTTCCCGGAAGACGTCCCTGGCCTGGGGAAAGCGCTCGGCCTTCAGGTACAACGCGCCAAGCGACTCCCGTGTCGGGTAGTACCAGTCGGCCGGCTCGTTGTAGCTGAGTGCGTCTTCCGCGGCGTTGGCCTTTTGCCAGGCGGTGATCGCGCTTTCAATATCGTTCCTCGCCGTGGCGATCCGAGCGTCGAGAGCCGCGCCGGCCACGGCCAGCACCGTCTGGGCGCTGTTCAGATTCCACGCGGTGTCCGCCGGGACGAGGCGCTGGGCCGCCTGAAACTCGGTGCGGTCAGCTTCGGCGTCAGCCGCCTGCCCCTTCATGCTGTGCGCGACGCCGCGTCCGTAGTGATACAGGGCCGTCAGCAGTTGCGCCTTCGCGTCCGGTTTTGGCAGCGCAAGCACCTCGTCCCACCGGGCAAAGCGCAGCAGAACATAGAGGGTCTTGGCCGCGAACGGTTCGAGCATCGGCATGTCAGCCATCATGCCAGCGGCGTTCTGCGTCACTTCGTCGGCCGCCTTGCGTGCCACGGCGTACTGGCCGGTCATCATCGCCGCGGAGGCGAGGAAGTCGAGGTTGTGGTTGTAGTACATCGCCGGGTAGAAACCACCCGCGCTCGTGGCTTCGATGTACCGGCGATCAACCTCTGCCGCCACGGCGTTGGCGGTCAACGCGCCGGCGTAGTTGCCGGTCCGCATGTAGATGTGCGCCGGCATGTGGACCAGATGGCCCGCTGCCGGCACGAGCGTTTCGAGTCGTTTGGCGCTTGCGAGTGCGCGCTCCGGTGACAGCGACGCCTCGATTGCGTGGATGTAGTAGTGATTGGCCCCGACGTGCCGCGGATTGCGTCCCAGCACCCGCTCGAGCACGGCGACGATCTCGGCCGTGCCCTCTGCCGGCCGGCCGTTCATCCACAGCTGCCAGGGACGCAGGTCCATCAGGCTCTCCGCAAACAGCGTGGCCGCATCGTCATCGTTGGGATAGGCCTTTGCGAGCGCGCGCATGGCGTCGGCATATTGCACGGCCAGCGCCTTCAGGTCGGCCTTCGGGTTGTTCGAGTAGCGCTTGACCAGGGCCTGCACGTAAGCGCGCTCGTTGACCGGCGCGCGCCGCGACAGCCTGAGTGCCTGCTGGGCCGCGTCGTAGGCCGCCTTCTCGCGTGCCGGGTCGACATCGAGGTTGATGTTCGGCCCCAGCGCCAGCGCGATGCCCCAGTGCGGCATCGGCGATGCCGGGTCGAGCGCGGCCGCCTTCCTGAACGAGCGGACGGCTTCGTCGTGATTGAAGGCGTAGACGAATGTCAGCCCCTGGTCGAAGAACTTCTGCGCCTCCGCGTTCCTGGTGCTGATGACGTGATGGGTGTCGCCCATGCCCGGCATCAACGCGGCGTCGCGGGCATCGCCGGCCGCATGATCGTGCTGCTGCGCGGCCCCGGCGAGGGCGGCGGCCATGAAGAGGGTGAGGATGTGCATCACGCTGTTTCCAGAAGGGTTTTTAGCGACTCCAGCGACCGGAGCCAGCCCGATCCGACCACGTCATAATACCGACGCCAGCGGACGCTTTCCTCGAAACCGGTCTGGTGCATGCGCACCCTGGTCGCCGGACGACCATCGGAGGTGAGGCAGAGCGTGCACGCGACGTCGAGCGCCATCGGGCCGAGCGGCCCAGAGTCTGGCGGCAGCCAGAACAGATCGGCGACGAAGAACCCGCGCGTCGGTTCGAACTGCATGACGGTACCGCGCAGGAATCCGCCGAGGCGACCGAGCACGTCGTCCTTCTCGTCGGCCGCCTGCCATTCAAGCGCGTACGGGCCGAGCGTGGCCGGTTGCGTCACCGAGCGGACCGTCCCGCACCACTGCGACAGCAGCCGGGCGTCGAAGAACGCGTCGAGGACGACACGCGGCGTGGCGCCAATCTCAATCGCCACGTCCAGACACGGTGGCGCCGGCGTCGTCCTGTTGGCCATCGGAAGCCGGGAATTTTAGCACTTTAGGCCTTCTGATACAGTGATTTGCCTATGCCGCAGCCGCTCGCGTATCTCCTGCCTGAGTTCCTGCAAAGCGCTGAAGCACGACCCATTCGCATTCTCGCGGAGTACGTCGAGCCCTTGCGCCGGTTCAAGGAACAGAAGATTCAGGACACCGTGGTGATGTTTGGATCGGCGCGCATCAACAGTCTCGATCGGGCCAAGCGCGAACTGCAGACACTCAGGTCGCGCGGCGTGAAGGACGCACCCGAGCAATACGAGCAGGAATTGCGGCGAAGCCGCAAGGCGATTGAGTGGGCCCGATACTACGAAGAGGCCCGCGAAGTGGCGTTCAAGCTGACCACATGGAGCTTGTCGCTGAAGTCCGAGAACCACCGTTTCGTGGTCACGTCGGGCGGCGGACCTGGAATCATGGAAGCGGCGAATCGTGGCGCGACGGAGGCGGGTGGCAAGTCGATCGGCCTGAACATCCGGCTGCCG
>CADEEX010000509.1 GCA_902826465.1 uncultured Acidobacteriota bacterium | reverse complement strand
AGGTAGGGATGTACGAACGTTTCTACGGACTGAAGGAACGCCCCTTCGATCTGTCGCCGGATCCGCGGTTCCTGTTCCAGTCGGACCGTCATACCGAGGCGCTCACGCATCTTCAGTACGGCCTGTCTGGTCGTCCCGGGCTGACGGTGCTCATCGGTGAAGCGGGCACTGGAAAGACCACCCTCGTTCAGGTGGCGCTGCAGCAACAGGCTGAATCGGCGCATCACGGGATCGTGCACCTGTCGAACCCGACACTCACCCGCGCCGAGTTCTTCGAGTATCTCGCGGCCGGGTTCTCGTTTTCGCCGGCCGCCGCGGCGTCGAAGACGCAGTTCCTCCGCGAGCTGGAACAGGCGCTGATCGAGTGTCCGCCAGGGGCGCCGATGGCGCTCATTGTTGACGAAGCCCAGAGTCTTTCACACGAGCTGCTCGAAGAAGTCAGGCTGCTCACCAACCTGCAGACGCCTGCCGGTCGCTCCCTCACCGTGGTCCTCGTGGGCCAGCCTGAACTCGCCGCGCGCCTCAACGAAGAACGCCTGCGTCAATTGAAGCAGCGGGTGTCGCTCCGGTGCGAGCTCACGCCGCTCGATCTGCCAGAAACCGCGGCTTACATCACCAGGCGCGTGCGAGTCGCCGGGGGACGGCCGGAGTTGCTCTTCACGCGCGACGCCGTCGCGACGGTGTACGAGTACTCGAAGGGCATTCCGCGAACCATCAGTGTGCTGTGCGACAACGCACTGGTGAACGGCTTCGCGGCCGATCTGAAGCCGGTCGGTCGCGAGACCGTCGTCGAAGTGTGCCGCGACTTCGGGTTCGACACAGGCACTCCATCTCCGGTGGACAGAGAGACGGTAAGTGTCGAGAAGGCACGGCATCCGGTCGCCTTGGCCGCGGTTGCGCCGCCGAAGGTTGCCGCCGCGAATCCACGACCGCCGGCTGCGGCGCCAGCCCCGCCAAGTGACGAGGTCGCGACCGAGGGCGGTCCGATGTTCTCGAGCTTTGCGACGAAGAAGAAGAAGCGGTTCTCGATTTTTTGAGGTCTATCCGTGACTCGACTGACTGAAGCATTGGATCGTGCGCGCACCGCGGTGCCGGAGGCCGAACCGTCCGCGGAGTCGAATACCGCGCCCGGAGTGGTCAACGACGTGCCCGGCACGTGGCGGTTCGAAGAGCCAGCGCATGTGCGCGCCGACGCGATTCCTCCCACTGTTGCGGCGGCCCCGCCAGCGGTTGAGATCGCCACCATCGCGGGCGACGTCGAAGAACGGGAGTCGCCAGTGCCTCCGGCGCCGTTTCGCGAACAGCAGTACACCTTCGCGCAGGAAGCCGCGCCGAAGCTTGTCGTCGGTACCGCGCCCGATCACACGCTGGTCGAGCAGTATCGCCACCTCGCCGCCTCACTGCATCACGCGCAGCTTCGGCGTGGCGTGCGCACGGTCATGGTCACCAGCGCCGTCGAATCCGAAGGCAAGACCACCACTGCCGCGAACCTGGCGCTCACCTTGAGCCATTCGCATCAGCGCCGCGTGCTGCTCATCGACGCCGATCTCCGCCGCCCTTCGGTGCACACCCTGTTTCAGCTCAAGAATGTGCAGGGCCTCGGCGATGCACTGCGCGATGGCGAGGGCGACAAGTCTCCACTCATTCACCGCATTTCGCCGACGCTGTCGATTCTCACGGCGGGCCGTCCCACGTCAGACCCGATGAGTGCGCTCGTGTCCGAAGACATGCGCGAGCTGATCGAGGACGCGCGCGAGCACTTCGACTGGGTCGTGGTCGACACGCCCCCAGTGGCGCTGCTCAGCGACGCCAACCTGCTCGCGGCCATGATCGACGTCGCCATTCTCGTCGTCGCGGCAACGTCCACCGCCTATCCGCTGGTGCGCAGGGCCCAGGAGGCCATTGGCACCGATCGCATTCTTGGCGTCGTGCTGAATCGCGCTCGCAGGTCCGATCTCGCGCTCGGCTACGGCTACTACTACTACGGCTACAACTACAACCCCAAGAACGCGGACGAGCCGAAGAAGGGCCTGCTGTCGCGGCTCTTCGGACGACGCGGGTAACACGTCATGCTGTTTCACAACTGGCGAGCGGCGCTCCTCGTCCTCGGCGAAACGGTGGTCCTGCTGCTCGCGGTCGCCGCCGGAACCTACTTCCGCATGGGCGACTATGCCTGGGTCGTGCTCGGCACCACCGAAGGCTTCTCGAAGGCCGCGCTGATCGTCGTCGCCTGCCAGTTGTGTCTGCACTACTCCGACCTCTACGACCTGCGCGGCATCGTCGACCTGGTCGACCTCACGGTACGGCTCATTCGCGCGCTCGGCGCAGCGTCGCTGATCCTGGCCGTGCTGTACTTCTGGTTTCCTGATCTCATCATCGGTCGCGGTGTGTTCCTGTTGTCGGCCACGCTGGTGTTCTCGTTCGTGGTGTTGTGGCGTCTGGCGTTTGCGTTCATCACGAAGCGCGTGTCACCCACGGAGCGCTTGCTGCTCGTCGGCACCGGGCCGGCGGCCATCGAACTCGCCCGCGAGTTGCACGAACGTCGGCAGGAGCTCGGCGTCGAGATCGTCGGCTTCATCGATCCCGATCCGCTGCGAGTCGGCGCTCCTGTGCTGAATCCCGGTGTGGTCGGCACAGTTGATGACATTCCTCGGCTGATCAACGAACTGAACGCCGACCGCGTCGTCGTCAGCCTGGCAGACGCCCGCGGCCGCCTGCCGATGGGCAAGCTGCTCGACAGCCGCTTGCGGAGCGGCGCCAACTTCGACCACCTGGCGTCGGTGTACGAACGCTATACGGGCAAGATTGCTGTTGAGAACCTCAGACCGAGCTGGTTCATCTTCGCCGAAGGCTTCAGCAAGAGCCGCGTGCTGCTGTCTGCCAAGCGCGCGTTCGACATCTCGTCGGCGATCATCGGATTGCTGCTCGCCGCTCCGATCATGGGCATCGTCAGCCTGCTCACGAAGATCACATCGCCAGGGCCCGTGCTGTATCACCAGGAACGGGTCGGCCTGAACGGACTTCCGTTCACGGTGCACAAGTTCCGGACGATGGGTCTCGACGCCGAGGCGGCGAC
>CADEEX010000508.1 GCA_902826465.1 uncultured Acidobacteriota bacterium | reverse complement strand
CTTCGTCGGCGAACTCCATGAAGATCTGCTTGACTTCGGAGTCTTCGAACCGCTCGCCATACTTGCGGAAGAACTTGTGAGAGTCTCGCTCGCAGCGGATGCCGATGAGCAACGCCTGCAGGTCGGTGACGCCGTCGCCCAGCTGTTGTGTGCCTTCCGCGAAAATGCCGTTCGCCGCACCCTTGAAGAACAGGAAGGTGCGATGCGCTTCGAGCTGTGGGTCCTGCACCAACAACTCCGCGTAGCGTTTCTCGAGCGTACCGAGATGCTCCTTCTCTTCTTCGGCGAGCTTGTCGAACACCATCTTGCCGCGCGCATCCTTGGTGATGGCTCCCGCACGGGTGTAGAAGTCGAGGCCGCTGCGCTCGGTGGCAATCGCCATCCGCAGGGCATCGCGCGCGAACACACGCTCTGTGGTCTCGCCGTCCATCGGCGTGACGCGCACACCGGTGCGACACTCTTCGCAGGTCCCGTAGATCTGGATCACCACTTGTCCGACCTCGAAATGCCGGGCCGCAGCGATGTCTTCGAGCATCGACTCGACGTCCGAGCTCAGGAACTCGGACGAGGTGTGGCAGACGTTACAGACGAAATGAAAATGGCGAGGGTGACGGTAGGACGGCTCGAAGCGCGAGCGTCCTTCGCCGAAATCGACCTTGCGGGCGATTCCGGCGTTGACCATCCATTGAAGGGTCCGGTAGACGGTGGCTCGGCCGATCCCGGCATCCTCCGCCCGCACCAGATCGCAGAGATCGTCTGCGCTGAGGTGCCCTTTCTGGCGAAGAAAGATATTGAGGATGCGGTCGCGTTTGCTCGAACGCTTCCCGCCGGCCGGACGCAGGCCGGAGAAATCCAAGAGCGCTCTTACTCAGTCGAGAACGAGGAGCCGCAGCCGCAGGTCGAGGTCGCGTTGGGGTTCTTGATGGTGAAACCACCACCGGTCACCGTGTCCACGAAATCGACTTCGGCGCCATTCAGGTAGCGGACGCTGATCGGGTCGACGAACAACTTCACGCCGTGCGACTCGTACACCTGATCGCCCGAGCCCTGGCCGTTCTCTTCGATCATCAATCCGTACTGGAATCCGGAACAGCCGCCGCCCTGTACGAACACGCGCAGCCCGCTGCCGGCCTTGTTCTCTTCGGACAGAAGCTCGTTGATTTTTGACGCTGCGGTTTCAGATACGTTGATCATTCGCAATTTCTCCTGGATAACCGGAAAAGTATAGCATCGGCGCCGCCAGCAGAGTCGCCACACTTCGGGCAACCCCACCCGATCGCTGTTCGACAACTACATTATTATCAGATAGTTACGGGCGATTATGCGTCTGCGACACCGCCACCACTGGCACACCCGTTGTTTCTCTGACGCCCGCCACTCGCCTGACGTTGCAGGTGCCCGCCACCCGAACGCACTCAGCCGGCCACGATCGCTTCGAGGTGCTGTCCCGATTCCTGCTCCACGTCCTTGTGCAGGCTGTTGCCGTGTGCGTCCATCGTGACGATCGCCGGAAAGTCTTCGACGGTCAGGTGCCACATCGCTTCTGGCGTCCCGAAATCGAGCAACGACACCCCGTCCACCCGCGTGATCGACCTCGCATAGAACTGCGCGGCACCGCCAATAGCGTTCAGATAGACCGCGCCGTGTTCCTTCAGGCCGGCGAGGGTTCGGGCCCCCATGCCGCCCTTCCCGATGACGGCCCGCACACCGTAGCGCCTGATGATCTCCGCCTGATACGGCTCTTCGCGAATGCTGGTGGTCGGCCCCGCCGCCGTCACCCGCCAGCCCTCGCCCTCTTTCACAACCACCGGACCACAGTGGTAGAGCACCGATCCGTGCAGATCGACCGGCGGCTCGTGCTTCATCAGGTGCGAATGCACGGCGTCGCGGCCCGTGAACATGCGCCCGGAGACGAGCACCACGTCGCCCACCTTCAGTGACCGAGCGTCCTGTTCGGTGAGCGGCGCGTTGAGCCGCACCTCTTTGCCGGTCCGGACAAATCCCGCCTGATCCAGCATCGGGATGATTGGATGAGACGGATCGCGATAGAGCCAGTGGTTGATGGCGCCGCTGCTGGCGTCCAGGAGGACGCCGAGGCGACGGAAGGCCCAGCAGTCATACGCGACCGAGACGAAGAAGCTGGCCGGCAGCCGATTGAGTGCGCCGATCTTGCAGCCGATCAAGGTGACCTTGCCGCCAAATCCCATCGGACCGATGTCGAGGCTGTTCACGGTCGACATGATCGACGCCTCGACCTCCGCCAGCCTCGGATCGGCATTCACGTCATCGAGCGTGCGGAACAACTGCTCCTTCGCATGCAGGTAACCCGAGGTGCGATCACCGCCCACGCAGACACCCACGGCTCCCGGAGCGCACCCCTTGCCCTGCGCGTTCCACACCGCATGCAGGATGCACTTGCGGACGCCGTCCAGGGTGCGGTCGGCGCGGCCCAGGTGCGGCAGATCGACCGGCAGCGCATATTGCGCGTTGGTGTTCTCGCAGCCGCCCCCCTTGAGAATCAGCTTGATCTCGATCTCGTCGCGCTCCCACTGGTCGAAGTGGATGATCGGTGTGCCCGGCCCGAGATTGTCACCGGAGTTCTTGCCGGTAATCGAATCGACCGAGTTGGGACGCAGCTTGCCGCGGCGCGTCGCTTCGGCGACCGCTGCCCGGATCTGCTGGCGCATCCAGATCTGGTTCGATCCCACCGGGACATGGACCTCGAAGGTCGGCATGCCGGTGTCCTGGCAAATGGCCCCCTCGTGGTCGACGGCGAGGTCGATGTTCTGCGCAATGATGGTCAGCGCCTGTGCGGCACGCGTCCCCTCCGGCTCGCTGCCGCGCGCCCAGCGCATCGCCGCGCGGACATCGGGCGGAAGATCGGTCGAGGTTCTGACGATGAGCTGAAGAACGCTGTCGAAAAACGATGGCAGCATGATGATGCACGCAGTCGGTCATGTCCGGCGTCGGTCGGACGAGTGTGAGCGAACCCGGCCAGTATAATTGAGCGATGACGTTCCGCACCGAGCGCGATTCGCTGGGCACGGTGAATGTTCCTGTCGACGCGTACTACGGGGC
>CADEEX010000507.1 GCA_902826465.1 uncultured Acidobacteriota bacterium | reverse complement strand
CCGCGCTCGATCCCGTCTTTCCGCAGCCCTACATGCCGGTCGGGTCGGCTCGCCTCGGCTGGGGGCTCGTGTTCAAGGTTTACGGCGCGGGCCGTCGCGCCGACGGCGAGTACTTTGCGCAGATTCGCAAGGTGATGAGTGATGCCGGCGTGCACTGGCAGACACACTCGTACAAGGCCGGCTACGGCGGCGGCACCATCGCCCAGTGGTTCGCCAACGCCGACATGGACGTGATCGATGTGGGGATCGGCATCCTCAGCATGCACTCGCCGTTGGACATCTCGGCCAAGGTCGATCTGTGGGAGCTGTATCGGGGGTTCAAGGCGTTTTACGCTGCAACGCCGGCGACCGCGCGTCAAGCGCTTCGCTGATGGTCGCGCTTCGGCGCGATCGAGGCGACCTGCAGTAAGCTGAACGAACTCAATGCGCATCTTTCTGACCGGAGCGACCGGTTACATCGGCAGGGCCGTACTCGACGCCCTGGTCCGCGGTGGTCACCAGGTCACCGCGCTCGTGCGCGATAACCAGAAGGCGAAGCGCGTCGCTTCGCGGGGCGGTCAGCCGCTCGTCGGCAATCTCGGCGATCCCGACTCGTACCGTGCTGCGGCGGATGCGCAGGACGGCTACGTGCACACGGCGTACGACGACGCCACGGGGCGGGGTCCTGTGGTCGACCGCATTGCCCTCGACACGCTGATCGCTGCGGCGCGGCGTCCGCGCACGGTGAGTGCGGCGACGCCGGCCAGGCGCTTCGTGTTCTACACCTCTGAGCCGTGGGTGCTTGGTCGAACGTCTGATCCTGTGGCGGAGGACGCGCCGATCAATCCGATTGCCCTCGCGTCGTGGCGCCCTGACCATGAGCGCCTGGTCATTGCCGCAGGCAGTGCCGAACTGCGGACCATTGTCATTCGCCCGGGTGTGGTCTATGGCGGCGGCGATGGCATGGTGGGCGACCTGTTCAAGTCGGCCGCCAACGGACTTGTGCGGGTGGTCGGCGACGGCAACAACCGCTGGCCACTGATCTACGATCGCGACCTCGCCGATCTTTACGTCCGCCTGGCTCAGCACGAGGACGCCAGCGGAATCTTTCACGCCAACGACGAAGGCGACGAGCGGCTCAACGACATCGTGTCGGCGATCGGACCGCACCTGGCGCACCGGCCTGATGTGCGTCACGTGCCGCTCGATGAAGCTCGCGCCAAGATGGGTGACTACGCCGACGCCTTGTCGCTCGATCAGGTGGTGCGCAGTCCGCGTGCCCGCGCCATCGGCTGGGCGCCGACACTGCACTCGGTGGCCGGTAACGCGGCGCGGCTGCTGGGAGAGTGGAAGGCCGCCCGCGCGTGACGCATCCCTGCGTGATCTCGCCGGCGGCACATGCACGGTGGCGACAGGACGCGATGGGGAAGAGCACCATCTACACGTCCGCGCACCTGATGGTGGGCCTCAACGCCTTCGAGCCTGGCCAGTCGCATGCCCTGCACGCCCACGCGGGGATGGACAAGGCCTACATGGTGGTTGAAGGCGAAGGACTGTTCCTGCTCGAGGGGCAGGAATTGCCGATGAAGGCTGGCGACCTGCTGGTGGCTCCAGACGGCGTGCCCCACGGGGTGCGCAACAACAGCGGAGGCCGGCTTCTCGTGATGGCGGTGCTGGCACCGGCGCCGTGAACCCGCTGCTCGCGCGTCTTCAGCCGTATCCCTTCGAACGGCTGCGCGCCCTGCTCGCCGGTGTCGTGCCTCCGTCCAGTCTCGCACCGATTCGGCTGTCGATCGGTGAGCCGCAGCATCCCACACCGCCCCTGATCTCGAGCGCGCTGAACGCGCACATGGACGGGCTGTCGGTGTACCCGACCACCGCCGGCATGGATCGGTTGCGCGAGGCGATCGCCGCCTGGTTCACGCGGCGCTACCAGTTGCCGAGCCTCGACGCCGCCTCGGAAGTACTGCCAGTGGCAGGCACACGCGAGGCGCTCTTTGCCTTTGCCCAGGCCGTGATCGATCCCTCGCAGCCGACCCCGCTCGTGGCGTGCCCGAACCCGTTCTACCAGATCTACGAAGGGGCGACGCTGCTCGCCGGTGCCTCGCCTGTCTTCCTGAACCAGACCCGGGATGCCGGCTACGCGCTCGATCTCGATTCGCTCGACGACACCGACTGGTCGCGTGTGCAACTGCTCTATGTCTGTTCCCCAGGCAATCCGACGGGCCACGTGCTTCGGCTCAGCGACTGGCAGGCGATCTTCGACCGGGCCGACAAACACGGCTTCGTGGTCGCATCAGACGAATGTTACTGCGACATCTACGACGATGAAGCGCGGCCGCCGATCGGCGGGCTCGAGGCGGCGTATCGACTGAATCGCGTCGACTTCAGCAACCTGATCGTCTTCGTCAGCCTGTCGAAACGCTCGAACGCCCCTGGGCTTCGCTCAGGCGCCATTGCTGGCGACGCCCGGCTGATTCGGCAGTTTCTTCTCTATCGCACGTATCATGGGTGCGCGATGAGTCCGGCCGTGCAGCACGCGAGTATCGCGGCCTGGAGCGACGAGGCGCACGTCGTCGAGAACCGCGCCAAGTACCGGCGGAAGTTCGCGGCTGTCGTGCCGATGCTCGCGGCGGTGTTGTCCGTGGACCATCCCGAGGCCGGCTTCTATCTGTGGGCGCAGGTGCCGGGTGGCGATGATGAGCGCTTCACGCGCGAACTGTTCGCAGCGACCAACGTGACCGTGCTGCCCGGTTCGTATCTTGGGCGCGATGCGCACGGGATCAATCCGGGCCGCGGCTTCGTGCGGATCGCACTTGTGCCCGAATACGACGAATGTCTTGAAGGTGCGCGCCGGATTGCGGCATTCTGCAGTGACCGATCATGACTCTATCTACGCTGGAATCTACTATCGAGGCGGCGTTCGAGCACCGCGCCGACATTACACCGCAACGCGTCGATCCGACTCTGGCGTCAGCGCTCGACCAGGTGCTCGACGAACTGAACGCCGGCCGCCTCCGTGTCGCCGAGAAACTCCACGGTGCATGGACGACGCACCAGTGGATCAAGAAGGCGGTGCTGCTCTCCTTCCGTCTTCAGGACAA
>CADEEX010000506.1 GCA_902826465.1 uncultured Acidobacteriota bacterium | reverse complement strand
AGGAACGCGTGAGGGGCGCTACGGGTTCCTGTTGACAGAGACGTCCGCGTCGCGTTCGATCTTCATTATGAAAAACTTAGTCTTCTCCGGCCTTGCCGTTTCGTTTCTCGCCACCTCTGCGCTGTCGGCACAAGCGCCCGCCCCAACCACACCAGCCCAGCCGCCACCACAGGCACGCCGCATTGAGTCGGCGCTCGCCAAGGAGGCGGTTGAGGCCGTGATCGCCGCCTGCACCGCGCAGAATCTGAGGGTCAGTGCGGCCGTGTCTGATGCGGCGGGGCTCCCGGTTTACGTGTTCGTGCCCGATGGCACCCGCGCCGGCACGGGCGACACCGCCATCCGCAAGAACATCACCATGAGCATCACCGGCAAGCCGGCGTCGGAGACGGCGGCCCTCGCAGCAGCGGATCCCGCGATCGAAGCCAAGCTCGTCGCCAACCCGCGCATCGTGCGGTTTGCCGGCGGCGTACCGCTGAAAGCTGGCGACACCATCGTTGGATTCATCGCGGCTTCGGGTGCGTCGGCGGCGCAGGACGAAGCGTGCGCCAAGGTGGGCGCCGAGAAGATCGCCGCCCGCATCAAGTAGCGCTGCCGGAGATATCAACTGAAGTGTCGGGCAGCCTGTTCTCGGCGTTCCCTTGCAGAAATGCCGGGCTGCCCTTGCGGACTATCGTCGAGACTGGAGAAGTGATAGCCGACGCCCCATCTGGTCAACAGCAGGCGGGGATTTCTGGGATCTCGTTCGATCTTGCGTCGAACGTGACTGACGAGGGCATCCACCGTACGTTCGGTGACAGCCGACTCTCCGCGCCACAGGCTGGCGATAATCGCGCGACGTGTGAACACGATGCCGCTGCGTGACGCGAGTAACGCCAGCAAGTCGAACTGAGGTGGGGTGAGAACAACACTCGCCCCTCTGACGTCCACCATGCGACTGTCCAGATCGACGAGGACCTCGCGGTTGCCGACGGTCCGGCCATCGAGCTTGGGGAGGCCGGCCGCGCAGCGCCGTATCACAGCACCCATCCGCGCCGTCAGTTCGCGGCCGGTGACAGGCTTCACGATATAGTCGTCGGCACCGCTCTCCAAGCCTAGAATGCGGTCGGCTTCGGAGCCGCGTGCACTCAGCATGAGCAGCGGGCTCTCGCAGTTGGCCCCCGCTGACCGGAGCGCCCGACAGACCGTGATGCCGTCGATGTCAGGCAGCACGAGTTCGAGGATGACCAGATCGTATCGATGATCGCGCGCGACATCGAGCGCCGCCTGGCCCGACCCCATGCCTGTGACCGTGTAACCGGCGCGGGCCAGTATGAGTTGCAGCCACTCCCGCTCGGCGCAGTTCGCGTCGACGACGAGCGCCCGCGTCATTCATGCCTCAAGGCGTTGATCGGATCCAGATGGGCAGCTCGACGGGCTGGTAAGTAGCCAAAGAGCACGCCGATGCCGGCGCTGAAGCCGAATGCCAGGAGGTTGATGGACGGATTGAACGAGAAGGGCACGTTCAGCAGCCGCGACAACCCGATCGAGGCGCCGGTGGCGAGGGCAATGCCGATGACACCTCCCAACGTCGAGAGCGTGACGGCCTCGACCAGGAACTGCTGGAGCACTTCGCCTTCCAGGGCACCGATGGCGAGGCGCGTCCCAATCTCCTTGGTCCGCTCAGTGATCGATACCAGCATGATGTTCATGATGCCGATACCGCCCACGAGCAGGCTCACGGCAGCGACAGCGCCGAGCAGCGCCGTCAGAAGCTGCGTGGCCCCTGTCATCGTCTGCGCAATCTCCTTGGTGTCGAGGACATTGAAGTCGTCGGCTTCGCCCGGGGCCATCCGGCGCCGTTCCCGCATCAGACCTTCAATGCGCCGCTTCACCGTGTCGGTGGAGATGCCATCGTGCGCCGCGACCGTCACCTGCTGCACCTCCTGATTGCCGCTGACGCGCCGCTGTAGCGTGCGCAGTGGTACCACTACGGTGTCATCCTGATCGCGGCCGAGCGATGCCTGCCCTTTGGGTTTCAGCAGTCCAATCACGTTGCAGGAGAACTGCTTCAGACGAATCGAGCTGCCAATCGGACTGGCGGCACCGAACAGCTTGCGGCGCACCGTCTCGCCGATGACGCAGACGGCAGCGCCCGATCGCTCGTCGGCGCTCGTGAACACCCTCCCTGCTGCCAGCACCCAGTTGCCAGCGGTGAAGTAGGGGGTAGTGGTCCCTGTGACGGTGGTGCTCCAGTTGTTGTTGGCTGCTACCACCGTGACGTTCTGCCCGGCGCTGGGAGCCACCGCCTTCAATCCGGCCACCTGTTCTTCGATAGCCGTGGCGTCGGCCACCTTGAAGCGCGGTGCGCTACTACCGGCCGAGCCCGGCCCACCACGCTGGCCTGGCATCACAATCAGAACATTGCTGCCGAGGCTGGCAATCTGCGCCGACACCGACTGCGTCGTGCCGTTGCCCACTGTCACCATCGTGATCACGGCCGACACCCCGATGACGATGCCGAGCATCGTGAGAAACGATCGCAGCACGTTGCGGCGGAGCCCGCGAAGGGCGAGCAGAATCGTGTTGAGCAGCATCACGCCACCCCCGCGCTCGGTCCATCGCTGGCGATGCGACCATCGACGACGTGGATCGTGCGATGGGCGTGTGCGGCGACGTCCGCCTCGTGGGTCACCATCAGGATCGTCATGCCGCGCTCCTCGTTCAGCATCGTCAGAAGATCCATGATCTCCCGGCCGCGCTGTGAGTCGAGGTTGCCGGTCGGCTCGTCGGCGAACACCACTTCGGGATCGGTGACGAGTGCCCTCGCAATGGCGACGCGTTGCTGCTGGCCGCCGGACAGCTCCGCGGGGGTATGCGTCGCCCAGTCGCGGAGTCCGACAAGATCGAGTGCATTCATGGCGTCGGCGCGTCGTTCCTTCGCCGAGACGCCTCGATAGAGCAGTGGTAGTTCCACGTTCTCTGCGGCGGTCGTGCGCGCCAGCAGGTTGAACCCCTGGAAGATGAAGCCGATGAAATGGCGGCGTATCAGTGCCCGCTGACCACGGAGAAGCTGTTCAACGGGTATCCCCTTGAACAAGTAACTCCCA
>CADEEX010000505.1 GCA_902826465.1 uncultured Acidobacteriota bacterium | reverse complement strand
GGTGATGTGGACGACATGGACGATATGCGACCGCGAAAGTCCGTGATTATATCCTTGCTATACTCCCGTGTTCCACTGCTGGCCTGCAGCAGGACACAAAGTTGAAGTGACAGAACACGATACAGACACCGTGGCGCGCGTCGGCGGCTGGCTCTTCAAGAAGCGCACCTCGCTCCCCCTTCCCATCGTCGCCCTGCTGCTCGTCGTGTCGCCGGCGTGGTCGTCGCTTTCTCTTTCGACGCGCGGGGCCTCAGCCGGGGTGCTCGTGGTCGTGCTCGGTGAGCTGCTCCGGATCTGGGGAGTGCACCACATTGGTGTCATTTCGCGCACCCGCAGCGACCGGCTGGGTCCGCTCATTGATACGGGGCCCTTCTCGCTTGTCCGCAACCCACTCTATCTAGGGAACATCCTGCTCTGGGTCGGTCTTGCCATCAGCGCCCGTCTCATCTGGCTGGCACCGTTCATCGTGCTGTTGCTCGGCTTTGAATATCACGTGATCGTCCGGTGGGAAGAGCAGCTGCTGACGCGGCGGATTGGACCACCGTACGTGGACTACACGCGGCGCATCCCGCGGTGGCTGCCGATGCTGCGTGCGCCCAAGGCATTGGTCGGCGCAGCGCCCTTTTCGTGGGCCGAGACCTTCCGCAGTGAACGGGGGACGCTCATCGCGATTGTGGCGGGATACGCGCTGCTGGCACTCAAAGCGCGGTACTGGATCTGAGCCTCAGTCAGTCAGCTTGAGGCTCTGCCAGAGGTACCACGACGCCACGGAACGGTACGGCTTCCACGCCTCACCAAGCGTGTGCAGCTTCTTTGGCTCGGGACGCTTGCGCAGCTTATAGAGACGCTGCACCGCGTTGACGATGCCGAGGTCGCCAACGGGTAGCACGTCCGGCCGGTGCAACCGGAACATCAGAAACATTTCGGCCGTCCAGCGGCCAAAGCCCTTCACCGCGATCAGCCGTTCGATGACGACTTCGTCGTCCAGATCGTCGAGCTCTTCGGGCTTCAGCCGTCCGTCGAGGATGCGAGCGCTCAGATCGCGCAGATAGCCGACCTTCTGACCACTCAGTCCGACCCCGCGCAACACGGTGTCGTCGAGTGCGGCGATACGCTGTGCGGTTGGTGTCTCGGAGGGAAAGAGCGCCACGAAGCGGCCGAAGATGGTTGACGCCGCTTTGGTGGAGAGTTGCTGGCTCACGATGGAACCGCAGAGTGCGGACAGATGGTCGTCGTGCTGATCGTCAGCAATGAGACACGGGCCGATGCGCTTGATGGCCGCACCGAGGATTGGGTCTCGGCGCATCAACGACCGGCGCGCGGCGGCGTACTGTTCGGGCGTTAGCGAGCGGGACGACATGCGGCGGGCGATGTTACTTGATTGCGACAGTCAGCGTGACCTGCGCGGTGATCTCAATCATCCCGCTTTCCACCGGCGTCGGCGCGCCATCAGCCTGGACCGACGCCCGCAACATCGGTTGCGCCATCGGCGCCTTGAACTGCGGCGGGCCGTCGTCGATGCGGAGCACCCGGTCGACCGTCCGGCCAGCGCCGGCGGCCATCGCATCAGCGCGGGATCGTGCGTCGACGACCGCCATGCGCAACGCCTCACGCTCTGCGCCAGCACGGTCCTTGACGTCGAAACGCACGCCAGAGACGGAAGTCGCACCCGCTTGCACGACCAGATCGAGCACTTCGCCGACGCGCTCCACTGCGTCGAGCCGGACTTCGACGCCATTCCTGGCGACGTAGTCGCGCGGGGTGCGTCGTCCGTTGCTGTAGTCGAACTCCTGTTGAATGAAATAGCCGGTGGTCCGGACGGCGTCGCGCGCGATGCCCGAGTCTGTGAGGCGCTGCTGTACCGCGGTCATGGCGGCCGCGTTCTGCTGCTGGGCGTCGCGAGGACTTCGAGCCCGCGTCTCGACTGCCACTGTGACAAACGCCTGGTCCGGTGCGCGACGTACTGTGGCGTCGCCGGTCGTGACGATCGACGGCACCGCCGGCGCGACATCCTGGGCAAACGACGGCGCGGCAAGCACCATCACGGCCATCGCCGCCCCGAGAAGCTGATAACGCATCAGGAACCTCCTCTGCGACAATACATCACTACTTCTCGACATCACTACATCACCTTGATGCCTTCGACCCTCTCTGGAATCACTGTCGTCGACCTGACCCGCGTCCTGTCGGGCCCTTACTGCACGATGATGCTGGCCGACATGGGCGCGCGGGTCATCAAGGTCGAGCAGCCGCAGAAAGGCGACGACACCCGGGGCTGGGGGCCGCCGTTTGTGAGCGGTGAAAGCGCGTACTTCATGAGCGTGAACCGCAACAAGGAGAGCATCACGCTCGACTTCAAGCGGCCCGCCGGGCGCATCATTCTCGACGCGCTCATCGGCGCTGCGGATGTGGTGGTCGAAAACTTTCGCCCGGGCACGCTCGACAAGCTGGGTCTCGACTATGCGTCGCTCGCCGCCGCGCATCCGCGCCTCGTCTACTGCTCGGTGTCTGGCTTCGGGCAGACCGGACCGCGCAGCCGAGAAGCCGGCTACGACGCCGTCATGCAGGCCGAAGGGGGCGTCATGAGCATTACCGGAACGCCCGAGGGCGGCGCGACGAAATTCGGCGTCGCGATCGCCGACGTCGCCACCGGCATGTTCGCCGCACAGGGCGTGACAGCGGCCCTGTTCCACCGAGAACGGACCGGGCAGGGCCAACTCGTCGACGTGGCGATGCTCGACTCAGTCGCGGCGCTGCTCACCTATCAATCTGGCATCTACTTCGCCAACGACGCTACGCCTCCGCGACTGGGCAACCGCCATCCGACGATCGCCCCGTACGAAACGTTTCCGGCGGCGGACGGCGACTTCGTCCTCGCGGTTGGCAACGACGAGCAGTGGCGCCGGTTCTGCGCGGTGGCTGGCATCACGGTCGACGACCGATTTGCCACCAACCGACAGCGCGTCAGCGACTATGCCGCGCTCAAGCAGATGCTGAACGCGCTGCTCGCCACGCGCACGCGCGGTCAGTGGATCGAACAGCTCAAAGCCGCCGGGGTGCCCTGCGGTGCCGTCCGCAACCTGCAGGAA
>CADEEX010000504.1 GCA_902826465.1 uncultured Acidobacteriota bacterium | reverse complement strand
GAAGCCGTGAGTGCGCGAGAACTCCGGCGTGTTGGCGTGGGTCTCGGTCGGGTGGAGCGTGGTGCAGATGCGGCCGTCCCAGCCGGCGGGGAAGCGCGCGAGTTCGTGGGACGGGACGAATTCCGGACCGTCCGGCGCGTTGACCGGGTGCATCACATTGTCGCCGAGGAGCATGATGACGGGCACGACTACGCATTCGCCATTGACGTGCTCGGCGGTGCGGATGGCTGCGTCGGAGCGGCGAGCCGTGACGAAGCGATGGGTGCGCACAGAAGTTGGCATCGTCTACTCCTCGCTCTTCTTCGTCGGCTTGCGCTTCACGATCTTCTTCTCGCCCGGCGCGCTGCTGTCCGAGGGCACGTCGGTGGTGCGGGCGCCAGGGATCGACGCCTTGCCGCGGCCCGGCGTGTCGACCGGCTGCTGGATCGCCTCGCTGTCCTGCTGGTCCTCGATCGGGCCGAGGTTCAGCACTTCGCGGCGGATCTCGTTCGTGGTCATGATGACGCGGCCCGTCAATGTGCCCTGGTCGCGGTTGGCGGCGGCGATCGCCTTCAGCACTTCCGCCTTCGAGACTTGGTCCAGGGAACTGACCGGCGGCCACACCACGTCGTACTTCTTCGGCTTGGGCAATGCGCCGATCTCGATCAAGCGGTCCACCAGCTTGCGCACGGTCGGGATGGCGTAGTCATTGCGGCGCTCCAGGATGGTGTCGGTCCAGTCGTTGCGCACCTGGATCGAAGCGAGTTCGCCGCGGTCCGCGCCGACGAGGATCGAGATGGGGATGCCCGAGGTTGCCGCAATGAGGCGGAGAACGGCATCCATGTTGGCGCCGAACGGCGAGACGTTGGCAATGAACTGCTTCGCCTCGACGCCGGTGGTGCCGAGGAAGCGGCGATACCCGTGCTGAAACTCCTCGACCTCGCGGTTGAGAAGGTCGTACTCCTCCTCGCTGAAGTCGAGCGTGGGATCGATATTGACGTGCATGCCGGGGTCCATACGCTTCCACGCCGCCTCGGAGCCGCCGCCGACGTTCTTCGCGAGATCGAAGAGGTAGTTGAACACCGCTTCGAGCCGCGGAACGCCGTACACCTCGTCCTCCAGCGCACCCTCGGCGAAATGGATGGCGCGCGAAGGGTCGAGGTTGGAGATCGGGGAGAGCGTCGAGGGCTTGGGGCCGATCGAGATCGAGTAGTGCTGCGGCATGCCGAAGCGCGGATCGGAAGGGTCGACGACGTACTGGTCGACGCGAGCGCGGTCCTCGCCGAGCGCCGAGAAGTAGGCGACGGAGCCGGCACGGCGCAGCTTGCTGTCGGGTTTGCCCTGCGCGCCGATGACCAGGACGGAGTAGCGGCCAATGCCGGCGAGCGTGTCCGCCTTCTTGATCGTCGCCCACAGCGAGTGCTTCTGGAAGAACGCGGCGACCGCCTTCTCGAACGCGGTCTCCTTGCTGAGCGTCTCGTCTTCGATGATGGTAGCGCCGGACCACGTCGCGCGGGGGAACGCGTCGATGATGCGCTTGGCAATGCCACCGCGCTTGTACTGATCGCGGAAGTCCTTGACGGTGAGGGTGCGCTGGTAGCCGAGCGCCTCGTAGAGATCGCGGCGCCCATTGAACTGCATGCCTTCCATGCCCGCGGTGAGATCGCGGCGCATCAGCATCGACTCGATCAGAGACGCCCGGCGCATTGCCGTCAACTTGGGCGCTGAGGCGGTCTCGAACCGCTGCTGCTGCTTGGCTCGCTCGACGTCGGCGGCCAGTCGCCCAGTCAGGGCTTCGGTGCGCACCGAGTTCAGGAAGGAGACTGCTTTCATCGCTACCCCCACTTCTACGGGGGCAGAGTGTGGCAGATGTGGTAGTTAGCCGTCAAACGACCACAATGGGTAGGTGCCGTTGTGGTCGTTCAATGACAGTGGCGGACGCTAGCGGCGACGCCCAAACGATGTGCTCGTCTTCACCGTCGTGCTGTTCAAAGGCCGGCCCCAGGCCAGTTTGCCGGCGACGCGGCGCGAGGGGAGGAAGGCGAGCATCACCGCGTCGGCGCGGTCCGGGGAGTGGGAACCGCGGGCGATCATCTCCTCCTTGCTCTCCATGATGATTCGGGAGTGCGCCGTCGTCTTCCAGCGCAAGTCGAGCAGTTCGGAGACGAGGTCGTCGTCTTCGCCGTCCGCCGGGAGATCGACTTGGCCTAGCTCGAATTGCTCGCGCAGATGCCAATACCCCTCGGCGCGGAGGTTCGCGTACTGGTCCTTGTCCTTGGCAGAGGTGCCGACCTGAATCCCCTCGACTTTCGCCGCGATCGCAGCGACTGCTTTGTTGGGCCCTTTGGTGTCGCGCGCCAACACCTTGGCTTGGTCCGCGGCGCCGTGGCCGATGCCGATCGCGTCGATGCGCGCGACCGAGGCGCGGTACTGCCGGATGCATCGGAGCAGATTGGCGAGCGTATCCATCGTGTTGTTGTTGTGGTCGGAGTGGACAATGCGGATGTGGCCGCCATGCTCCTTCGCGATCACGTTCTTGTCGCCCCCGCCGCCAACGTCGCAGCCGAGGCGGACAGGAGCGTCGGCGGACGGCTTCAGCTCGCGCTCCTGCGCGGCGCGAATCCACGACATGGGGATGAGCCCGTCCTTCGTGTTGTCGGGGAACTGGCCGAGCACCTTCGAGATGTAGAGCGGGTTCTTCACGCCCCACTTCTTGCGACGCTCCTCCACCCACATTGGCGAGACCAGCTCGTGGCGCAAATCCTCGGGGATCTCTTCGCCGGTGAAGTTCGGGGTGTCGAACGCCGAGATGGCAATGGTGTGGTACAGCGAGCCCGGCTTGCAGTTCTCGGCGAACTCGGTGGCGGGGTCGTCGGGGTTGCCGATGGCGAGCATGCGGCAATCTTCGTTGGTGATGAGGCCCGAGGCCGCGTCCCACAACGGCTTGGGGATGCCGCACGCTTCGTCGAAGATCACGAGCACGTAGCGCTGGTGGATGCCCTGGAACGCGGTCGGGTCCATGTCCGCGGGCTTCATGCCGAAGGCGACTTGCTCGACATTGCCGGCGGGCATGCGCATCTTCCACTCGACGGTCAGACATTCGCCGCCGAGCTTGG
>CADEEX010000503.1 GCA_902826465.1 uncultured Acidobacteriota bacterium | reverse complement strand
TGCCGTCGCGTCGGCACGAAGGACGAAAGGGTAAGGTCGTCGGCGCGGTCAGTGCTTCGCATGGCCGCGTACCTTACCACTGCCACTTTCCTGGCGCGACTACGGCGCCACCGGCAGCACCCCAATGGCCTTCTTGAGATTGTCGAACGGCACTGCCCGCCCGTGCACCGGCACCATCAGCTGGACATCGAGCTTGAAGCGATTCGCCACGTTGTCATACAGGCTGTCTGCAAACTCGTTCGTCCGCGCCGGGTCGCGCGGATCGTTTCCCGCCGGCGGGTTATACATGTCGCCGTACAGCAGGATTCGTTCAGCCGGCAGATAGCCGATGAGGATATACGGATTGTGACCGTTGCCTACGAGCTTATACAGAGTCAACGTGCGCGCACCATCCGTCACCGTCTTCCGCTCGGTCATCGTGTCCCAGACCGGCAGGCGCGGTTGCTGCGACAGGCGGTCGGGCTTCACCGTATGCGGTCGCTGCCACACCTGTTCAAAGTACGAGCGATTCATTTCGTGCGTGATCAGCGTGACACCGTCAGCCGCATACGCGCGCAGCCCGCCAGCGTGGTCGAAGTGGGCGTGGGTGTTGACGACGTAGCGCAGGGGCTTGCCAGGCACAGTCTGCCGCACCCACTCGTTGACGGCGGCCGACCGCGCATCATCGATTGGGGCTTCGAACATCAACAGGAAGTCGCGGAACTCCACCAGCATGCTGCCATAGCCGCTGGCGATCAGGTGCCACACGCCGGGTGCCACCGCGGCAGCGTCGACCCTGGGTGCGGCCGATGATCGGGCCGTTGGCGACGTCGGCAGGCCGGCCGGTACGACGATGGACAATGCCGGATTGGGTGCGATGTGGGCGATTGTCAGTTCGAGCGTCAGGAAGCCGTCGGTCTTCTCGATGATTCGCGTAGGGAACGACGTTCCGTTCACACTCCGGTAGTCGCGATAGGCGAGCTGTACTGGCACGTCACCAAGCACCGGATTGTCGATGAGATAGTCGACGCGCTCAATGCGATCGTCGGCACCGACGGTCACCGTCATCGGCAGCCCCTCGAGCGTCAACGGGAAGGTTCGACCGGTGATGGACGCACTGCTCGCCTGCGCGGCCTTGATAAGGCCGTGCGGCGTCATCCAGAGCTGGCGACGCCTGTCGCCGACAGCGCCCGGATTCGGCTGCGCGTTTCCCGACGCCCCCAGCGACCACGCCGCGCCACCGCTCACCAATTGCACCGAGCGCGGGTTGCCGGCAATCGGCTGCCCGCCACCACCGCGGGGCGGCGCTTCGCCCTGCGCCCGCGTCGACTCGAGACGCATCGCCGGCGCCCGATAGTCGACGCTCACTTTATAGGTGTCCGCAATGAACAGTGGCCACGGTTCGCCAGGACCTGGAGCCTGCTGGTAGCCGAATGTGTAGCCGCTGCCGGAGTATTCGATTGTGCGCAGGGCGTCAGCACCCATCGCCGTCGCGACCGCGGACAGCGTCAATGGTCGCGATGGCTGCGCCACGACGAGTGCCGCACCACCCACCACGATCAACGCCGACACCAGCACCTGTCTCATGACTCCTCCGTCGAACGTTGCCCCACGCGTGGCTCAACGCGACCGCCGCGTGATCGAAACGCGTTGAGGATGCTCTCGAACTGTGCGCCGCCCGCCATGTGCTCGAGCCACTCCGGTTCGAACAGCCGCAGCACCTGTATATCGCGCAGCTCGTGTTCCACCAGCGCGAGTACGTCCGCCGGTGTCCGACGTGTCCACACCGCAGGCGGCTCCCCCCGTCCGTCATCGTCGCTCTCGTCCGCCGGCGCGCGGTCGTCGCCATCCTGGCAGCGCATGAACAATGTGCGACACGACAGATCCAGGGTCCGCCCCTGTGCGCTCGAGCGCAGACGCAGAAACAGATCGCGTCTGGTAATCAGGGGCGCTCCCACTGCTGCAGGCGGCGGCGGATCCGCTCGGCGGTCTGTTGATCACCACTGGCGATCGCGACTTGCATCGCTTCCCTGCTGACCGCCAGAGCGCGCGGCATCTGCCCCGCACGTGCCAGTGCTTCCGCCAGGATGTCGAGGAACGCGCTGTTCCGCCTGCCGGTTCGCCGATTCGCCTCCTCGGCCAGGGCAATCGCTTGCGTCTGCTCGCGCGCACCGGGTTGCGACGACAGCACCGACGCGAGCGCCGCCTGCGCGTTCGCCCAGCCGGGTTTCAGCTCGAGCGCGCGCGCGAGGCGCTGCATCGCCGCCGTCGTCTCTCCTCTCATCGCTGCGACGACACCCGCCGCCAACAGCACGTCTGCGTCTGAGGGCCGCGCCGCCACGGCGCTGGCGAGATGCTGCGCGGCGTCGTCGATCTTCCCTTCGGCCTGCGCCAACAACCCGAGCTGAAAGTGCGCGAGCCCGTGCGTGGGATCGACTGCGAGCGCAGAAGCGAAGTGCTCGCGGGCCTCCTGCCGTCGCCCCTGCGCCAGCACCGCCAGGCCCACGTTGAACCGTGTCGCCGCGCGATCGGGCCGCATCGCCAAGGTCGCCCGGAACTCGCGCTCCGCCCCAGGCAGGTCGCCCGCGTCGGCCATCAGCAACGCCAGGTCGTCGCGCAGCGCGATGTTGCGCGGATCCTGCTGCAGCATCGCCACTCGGCCCTTGATCTCCTCTGGCAGCACCTTGCGATAGAGGCTGTCGACCAAGACGGCCCGGTCGGTATCGCGCACCGGTACTACCTGGAACCACATCTCCGCCATCTCGTCGTTGGTCTGCTGGCCATAGCCGACCCGAATCGGCGGGCTGTGCGGATTGCGGGGATTCGCGGCGGTGTTGTCATATACAAGCGACATGGCCACCGACGACCCCGCCGGCAGGCGCAGAGGCCGCGCGAAGTGGTAGACGTCCTGCCAGTTGAAGTCCCAGTCGGCGATGCGCAACAGCGTGGTGGTCGCGCCATCCGGCCACGTCGCTGTGCCCGTCATCTGGCGCGCCACGTAGTGCCCGTGCGGCTGCACCGTGTAGAGATCGACGTCTACCGGCAGCACGAAGCGATCGGTTACGGCGTAGTCGGCGACGCCCGCGGGAATATCCAGATCCTGCCGCGTCAATCGCA
>CADEEX010000502.1:1240-3098 GCA_902826465.1 uncultured Acidobacteriota bacterium | reverse complement strand
GCCGGCTCGCGACTCACGCGCGGCACCACGACCGGCTTCCCGCTCTGGAGCACCTGCCCGGTGATGCCTTCGCCCGGACGATAACGAACCCGCTTCCCTGGGGTAATCGCGCCGGCGAAGGCCTCGAGTTCAACGTCGCCCGTCGTGTCGTTCAAGAGAACGACCGCACTCCGAACAGCACCGTGATGCCGGCCCAGAATCTCGAGCACCCGCTGAAGCCCTTCCTTCAGATCGAGCGTCGCCGACAACGCCTGGCTCGCCTCGAGTAGGGTTGAGAGCTTCCGCACCTCACCCGCGTGTGCTTCGTCCGGTTCCATCCACTCCGCCACTGTGCTCGACGCCATAAGGTCCCCTGGGCTGCTGCGCCCTGCGTGCTGTCTGGGGTCAGCAATAGCAAAGGGAAGTCCAGCGGCAGGCGTGGAAGCGTTGCCCCCGAAGCGGGTGAAAGTGGCCATTATTTCGTATTCCTCCCTTGGGGGCCGATGCGCCACTCCCTACAAATTCGTTCCAAGTGCCACACCTACTCCACAAACTTGTCCGAACGGTCTTTCCGTGCCCGCATCTCATCGGCCACCGTGCGCCCGGCGCGGGTGGCGCGCTTCGTCTCGACCATCTCACCGAACGAGAACCACGTGCCCGACTGACCACGCGCGGCGAGGGCCGGCAATCGCAAGCCATCGAGCTGTTCGATGACATGCTCGAACTCGTGAGCAATCCACTCTGGCTGCATGCCGCCCGGACCGATGTCCATCGACACCACCAGTAGCCCCGAGTCGTAGCGGCGCATGCACGATCGGGCACGGAAGCCGCGCTGCATGAAGGTCAGATCGATGCGGGCGTTGATGATGAGCTTTGGCGCGGTCGCAATGCGCGCGAACTGCTGGCGGAACGTCGCCGAGGTCGCGAGCATCGCTTCGACGTGCGGACGCAGCTCTCCCGAAATACGAATCGTCTCGGGGAGCTCAACCCTGTGTTTCACGAGGGTCTCAGCACCAGCTCGCGGGACAAACGCGGCCAACAGCGACACGATGGCCAGTCCTCGATAGAAAGCGATTGCCGTATGCGACATGGGTTGCGTGCTCTTGGGGGGAGCTGCCCACGTCTAGAGCAAAATCGAGTCCCGAAATTTCGTGCAGCTACGGCAAGAAAATCGACAGAGTTGTTGGTATGTCAGGTATCAACAAACAGGGCTGTCGGTTTATGGGGTGATGCGAATGGGTAGGCTATCGGTCGCCGTGCCGTCCACAGTCGTGGCGGAAATCTGAACGCTGTAAGCCCCCGTGGCGTAGGAAGCGAGAGGCAACTCGAATTGGTAGAAGCCCTCGCGTCCCGGCACCTGGGTCGCGGTAGCGTTGGTCATGACGCCGCCGAACGCACTCACCAGCCTCGCAGACACGACCGGTGGCGCCGCGGCCACGACCGGCACGCGCACCAGCAGCCGTTCGCTCCGGCTGAATTGGCGCGACGCCACGGGCGTCGTATGGGGATTCGCCGCATTGGCGCGCTGCTCACGCACTGAGCGGGCACGAAGCACCTCAGCCGTCCCGAGGGACACCGGTCCAGGGAATCCACCCACGACAAGGTCGCGTACGTCACGATCCATCACCTTGCTGGAGATGTCGCGAATGGACATCTGCACGAGCAGCCGTCCGGCAGGCGCATCGAACGACGCCCGGGTGCTGTCGTCGGTTGGCGTCAGGCCCGCCATCGCCGCACGCACCGTCCCGGCAAACACGGGCTGACCATCGAGCGTGGTGATCGACAGGTCAATAGACGAGGGCACCATCGTCCGCGTGCGGTCGCCTGGTGTGCGAGGCGACGGCTCCCAGACGAAGCTGACCCGCGTTTTACCTGCGTC
>CADEEX010000502.1:0-1230 GCA_902826465.1 uncultured Acidobacteriota bacterium | reverse complement strand
CGCTCCGGCGCCGGCGGCCGTCCGTACGCACGCTGCGTACGGACGCTCAGATGGGGCCTGGCGACAGCGACATCGACTGACGCAAGCTGGCCGTCTGCCTCCCCTGCCGCCATGAACGTGACGACGTAGAAGCCGGAGGCATCGGCCACGGCCGTGCGCAAGGCTCGCCGTGGATCGTCAGGCCCTTCGACGCTGACGCCGCCGGTGCCTGCCGCGAGCGATCGAAGCGCCTCGTGCGTCTGTCGCAGGCTGTCCGCATCGCCAGTAGTGGCCACGTTCGGTGCGACGGTATAGATCGCCACGTTCGACCGATTGGCGCTGGCGATCACTGACCGCAGCGGTGGCACAACCAGTTCGCCACGGCGGATGCCATCGTTGACGAACCCGTCACTGACGACGATGAGTGTCTTCCTCGCCTCATCGAACCGGCCGAGATGGGTCGTGAGCGCATTCAGCGCCGCCGTGACGATGCGGGCACGGGTCGCCGCTGCGCGCGCCGGCGCTTCCGCGATGAAATTCCGCTCGAACTCCGAGCGCGGCGAGAAGTCTCCACGCCTCGGCGCGAACGCAGCAATCGCGCCGAGTGCAGCCGCGCGGTCGGTCGACAGCGCGATCTCCAGCAGCGAGTCGAGTGGACGCAGTACGACGAGCGTATCGTCAGGACGGAGATCGTCGAGGACGAAGCGGGTCAAGGCCTCACGCACCCGCTCGGCATCACGCCCTGCGGCGATGTGATAGTCGTCGAGGAGAATGGCAAACAGCCGACGGGCAGCACCAGTGTTGCTGACAAAACGCGCGGCGTCGACCTTGAGGCGCTGACCGCGCTCCACCACGGTGAAGTCGGCGGCCGTCAGCGTGTTGATGCGCTGGCCTCGCGCGTCGGTCACGATCACATCGAGGCTGATGCCATGCGGGCGCGGTTCCTCGATCTGGGCCACCGCGCCGGCGCCAAGCGTGAGCGCGAGCAGCAGCGACACCATCTGGCTAGCTCGTGACGCGGAACCCGATCACGTTGCTGACAGGATCGCCGGATCCGGCCACCGTGATCTCGATGAGGTATTCGCCCGGTGCCATCGGAGCCAGTGCCAGGTCGATCTCTCTGACGTCCGGACTGGTCGCAGACACCGTGACCGGCAAGTCGCCGACGGGCTCGGCGGCCCGGTTCAGCACACGCGCGGTGACCGCCGGCGCCGCCCCTGCGGGGCCATAGACAGGCACGCGAACGAACAC
>CADEEX010000501.1 GCA_902826465.1 uncultured Acidobacteriota bacterium | reverse complement strand
GAAACGCTCGGCCAGTGGCTCGGTAGTGGCAGAAGATCAACACTTTCTCACCCGCCCGCCACAGGGCCACGGCTTTTTCCGCGGTCGCCTTGATCTTCGGATGCGCAGACCTGGCATCCTGGCTTTCCCTCGGAAGAGCCATGTCCAGGTGCCGCAAGTACCACTCGAGTTCCGGTGGATCCTGGTCGCCCGCAGGCGCCTCCTCCTCGTCTACCTCTGCGCGCCCACCACGCGTTTCAAGGTACGCCTCGAACGACGACGCGAGCCCTTCGGCGAAAAGCGCGCGGCCGCGCGTGGACGCAGCAAGGAGCCCCTGAGCGCGACCCGCAAGAAGGAAGGGAAGTAGCACCGGGCCGGTGACTTCCAGCCCGCACGATGGATCACCGTTGTCGCGAATCGCCGCTCCGGTCAGCGTAAGGCGCCGCTGCACGCCTGGCGCTCCTGGCAACTGCGAGGCCTTCAAATGCCTCAGCACCCAGGGCGACAGCGCCGCCTCCGCGGCCTCCATCGCCTGCCGTGTGCCGCGCACTTGCGCGGCCACTTGGGCGACAAGCCCGTCACCTTCGGTCTGGCGAGCGTCTTCCCACCAGCTGTCGACGTCAATGGCAGTGCCATCTGGAGCGACGACGTGTTCGGAGCCCAGTCGACCCCACGCCCCGTCCAAACGCAGAGCCGATGCCTGTGCGTCGTCTAGCACCTCACCCAAGGCGAGCAACTCACGCTTGAACTGGTCTTTGCTCATCTCCGGCGCAGTTCGTCCGCTCCAGGCAATCCCCTCGAAGCGCTCGAGAACACGAATGAGTTCACCATGCCCGAGCTGAAACGGCGTGGCCGTCAGGAAGAGCATGCGATCGAATTTGGCACCGAGCGGACCCGCACTCGTGAAGAACTCAGAGTCCTTGACGGAGTCTTCGGTCGCGAACAGCGACGCAAGACGCGTCGCCGGGTTCTTCACGTGGTGCGCTTCATCGAGCACCAGGAGCGGCGAACGGAAATTGGCCTTCGTGAGAGCGAGGCGCCAGATTTGATCCATCGCCAGGGCGATTCCGCGGCGCGCGTCCCTCAACCGATCGTCCAAATTCGCCGATTCCCTGAGCGGTAGACCGCGAAGACTCTCCACCAGATCGTCCAGATCCGTGCTCTCCATATCTCCAAGAACGTCGGCGAGATGCTGAGGCACCGGATCGTCCGCGAATTCCGCTTTCAGGTGGTCGCTTTCGCGATGAAGCACCTTCAGCCAGGCGTCGTACGGCCGATCCATCAGTCGGCCAAGAATCCCTTCCGATCGTCGCTCGACCCAGTCGAGACCGAGCAGCTTGCCGGCGAACCGAGTGAACGCCTCGCGTTGTGCCCGCAGCGACGACCGACCCTTGAATGCCCTCTTGATCACCGCTAGCTTCGCGAACCCGTCGCCAATCGCGCGGTGAACAGCCCCGTGCGTCAGGAAGACAATATGAGCCCGGCGTTCCGGCGGATCGTCCAGCAGCCTCAAGAAGGCGATACCGGACTCGGCAGACGCCGCGCGAAACCGACTGCCCAGCGATCCGGCAAGGCACATCTTTCTGAAAACGTCCCAGTCCTTCGGCCACTTTTGCTTAAGGCTCGACGGACACATGACGACCACGGGACCTTCATCGGGGCGTTCAATCAGGATGGACACGGCCACCGCCATGGCCACGAATGTCTTGCCCATCCCGACTTCGTCGGCAAGCACGACGCCGGGCTGACGATGCAAGCGGGAGAGTACCTCGCTTGCTGCACGTTCCTGTCGCGCTGCGTCCTCAAGAGAGATTCGGTCATTCGCGAGTCGGATGTGGGATCGTGCGTAGGTCGCGTAGGTCACCTGATCGCCTCGGCGAACGCAGCCGCTGCGTAGGCATCAATCATCGCGGTGTGTTCCTCAACAGGCAGACGGCTCGCCCGGGACTGTGTGGACGCGATCGCCGCGGCGATCATTTCTCGAACCGCATCCACCGCGAGCCCGCCCGCAGCAGGCGCTGTCACCTTGACACGCTGTAGGGTGAGCGCGAGCTCGGCCAAATAGAACTTGGCCTCACCAGTGACCTCTGCGTCCCGGACGAAGGCGTCGGCAAGCGCCATCGGCCCCACGGCACCATTCAACCGATATTCGAAGCTATCGCGGCTGAGTGCGGGCCGTTCAAGCCGATCGCGCAGCCGTTCGAGCGCGATGGCCACACGCTTCGTGCGCCTGAGCAGGAATGCCGGCGAATCGTGGCGCTTCAAAGGATCGAGTTCGACATCCACTCGCTTCCCCTTCACGCGCTTCTCGATCACCCTGACCACCGCGTCGTGCAACGGACGCGTGGACGACAAAATTTCTAGCAGTTCCTCCAGAGTCAAATCGCGAAGAGCGTCTGGCGGCGGTAAGGCACTCGGGTTCGAAACGTTCACCGGCCAACTTGCCGCCGCCGTACCACCCTCTAACTGCCACGATACGTGGAGCACAAACGGCACCGGACGGTTCGTCCAGGGAATCAGATGTCGGCCAGGTCCGGTCTCGAGACCCGAGCCAAGGAGAGTCGAGCCGTCGGCATTCCTGACGGACCAGTTCTCAGGGAGTTCGCCAGCGAGACTGATCGAAAGCACCGGCTCAGAGCCCGGGACGTAGATCGCGTCTTGGAAACACGCTGGAAGGGGCATAGCGTCGCCACCACCTTCAAGCTCCTCTGGAACTGGATCCCATAGCAGGTTCGGATCATCAAGGCCTAGCTCACGGTGCTCGACGTCGGGCCAGACCTGATCCAGAAACTTTCGATCAGGATCCGATGCCTTCAGTCGGTAGACCAGATTCGCTTCACAGCTTCCGTAGCCGTGTGGTGCCGCGAGGCCAGCGCCGGTGAAGTTGCTCGAGCCGGCCAGCAGCAGTATCCACTCGTCGTTCTCGAGCCACAGCATCTTGGCATGAAGAGCGCGCAATTCATCGGTCTGAACCGCTGACACTTCGAACACCGAAACGTCGCACGACTGGCGTGCGGTCTTCAGCATCCCGAGAGGTGCGTACACGCGCTTCGTGCCATCAGGTTGCGACTCCGCACGCACATAAAAGTGCAAGTCACGAGGCCGCTTCTTCGCCAGGTG
>CADEEX010000500.1 GCA_902826465.1 uncultured Acidobacteriota bacterium | reverse complement strand
ATCGCACGCACACCCGCCTGTTCACGTTCCGTTCACTGCGGCGGCTGCTGCTCGACGCTGGCTTCGTGATTACCGACACGCGCGGGGTGCCGGCGCCGTTTCCCAAAGTGCTCGGTGATGGCGCGCTCGGCCGGATGGCGCTTGCCGTCAACCGTGCCTTGATCCGCGTCTCGCCCACGTTGTTCTCGTTCCAGATCTTCGTCGTCTGCCGGAGCACGCCGCACGTCGACTTCATTCTCGGGCATTCGCGCGCGACCAGCGCACCACCGTCAGTGCCGTGAAGGCTCGCGCGGGGTGTAGGCGGCGAGCGTGACGCACAGGGCGCCAATCACCAGGAAGTAGTAGTTGCAGAACGCCTGCTTGTTGAAGGCGAAGAATCCCAGAAATGTGATGGCGATGGCGGCAGAGAATCCGGCGGCGGTGCGTGGGCACCGCCAGACGGCCAGGGCAGAGGCGATCGCGGCGACGCCGAACGGTATCGCCGACGACGGTGGCAGATGTCCAAGCGACGTCCACCACGCCAGCAGGCTCAGCGAATCCGATCGGAACGGCTGGTAGAACTGCAGCATGACGACGCTGTGCATGAAGGAGTCGAGATTCCACAACACGAACGGCAGCGTCACCACGGCAGGAATGATCGCGGCCGTGGCGAGCCAGCGCGCGGCACCACGCCAGTCGCGTGACGCGTCAGCACTTCCAGACACAGACCACAGCAGCCACGCCGCCGGCACGGCGAGCACCATGTACTGCTTCATGCCGAGAAAAAGACCGAAGAGCCACGGGACCAGCCGCTGGTGCCGGTTGGCGGCCCACGCCACCGCCGCCAGTCCGAGCACGACAAACGGTTCCGTCCACGACATCTGCAGCAGGTAGAAGATGCGTGGCGACGTCAGATAGATCAGGGCTGCGAACAGGCCGAACCCACGCGGCTGCATCAGCAGCATCAGGAGTGCGGTCAGTTCGACAGCGACGAGCGCCGCATAGCGATGCTCCCGGAACAGCAGCGTGCCCGGCATCGACATCAGGAGCGTCGTCGGCGGATACGGGAAGCCGAACTGCAGGCGGTTGGCCACCGACATGCCTCGCCCGTAGAACTCCGGATGCGAATAGATGTCAGGAAACGTCAGGGTGTAAGGGTTCTCGCCAGCGCGAAGCGCAGCGATCGACTGCCGGTGGAACACGTCCACGTCGATGACGTTCTTGGTCGAATCTCTGAGGACCGTGGTGCCCATGGCGGCATGCAACGCCAGGAACAGGGCGATCACCAGCCACGGCACCCGTCGTCGCGGGCCCCACACCAGCCAGAGACCAAGTGCGGCGAGCGCGATCGGCCCCCAACGGAACATCGTCAGCAGCGTGTCACTCTGACGCAAGTCGTATCCCGGCGGCGCTGTGTAGAGTTGCGCCGCCTGGACGAGCAGGCCCGCGCTGCACAGCCACGGCAGGACCGTGGTGTCGAGCGACAAGAAACGGCGGGAACGGCGCACCGCCACTGCGCCGACGACGAGCGTGAGGGTGACCGTGAGCCAGAGAATCGCGTCGGGCGCGAAGTTGCCGTTGTTAACCTGCAGCGCGTGGCCAAGGACGACCGCGGCGATGGCCGTCGCAGGCGCCAGCCAGGTCGCCTCGTCAGTCGCGAACGGAGCGCGGCTCTTCAGGGCGGTGTCTGGTGGTGCGAACGGCTCCATTCAACCGATTACCGGAATGCCGAGGCCGCGGCAGATTTTCCGCGCCAGATTGTTGGCTATTTCGGTGTGACGCGGAACGGCTTCGACCGCGCCATTGGTATGGCTCTTCCACAGGGAGTGTGCCGCGCCCTCCCGCTTGAGTGTGCAACCGTGCTTGCGGAGGTGTTGCAGCAGAGCGCTGCGCTTCATTCGACTGTGACAGTCTCGCGTTCAGCGTCCGGCGGCACCGCGCGAAGCCCCTCTTCACGCCGGTTCTCGAGAATCAAGGCGATGGCGGCTGCGAGGCTCTCCCGCGCTTCTTCCTTGGTGCGTCCTTGGCCGTTCGCCCCTGGGATCTCTGGAGAGTACGCGATGTGCCAGTCGCCGTCGCGCTCGAACACCGCGGTGAACTCGTTGTGCATTGAGCCTCCGGGTCTTACGATAGCGTCGTCGCCCGGTCTCTGTCGAATCGCATGGCCCATGATGTAGCAGGCCGTGGTCCGGAGCGCGCTATGAAGACCCGCCGATGTGACGGAGGCGCGCGACCTCGTTGATCGCCTCGACCAGCGCGGTGGCCGGCTGCGCCCCCTGCACCGCGTAGCGCCCATCGAGCACGAACGTCGGCACCGACTCCACACCCAGCCGTCGCGCGTGTTCGAACGCCGCTTCGAGTTCGGCCACACCGTCGTCCGAGTGCAGATACGCGACGACGTGCGCGCGATCGAGGCCGGCGCGTGCCGCGGCATCGGCGAGTTGCTCGACGTCTGCGATGTTGCCGCCGCTCGTGAAGTACAGCTGGAACAGTTGCTCGAGCAGGGCGAGCTGACCTGTCGCGCCCCGTTCGCGTCGTGCCAGTTCGAGGAGGCGATGTGCCGTGCGCGTGTTGACGGAGAGCGCCTGGTCCCAGTGCATCGTCAGCCCTTCGCCGGTCGCCTGTGCGGTGACGTGCGCCAGCATCGCGCCTGCGCGGGGGCCGAACTTCCGCTGAAGGCGCGCATGGAGCGGCTCGGCGGTGTCTGGCGCCCCCGGATCGAGCTGGAACGGACGGAACGTCACCGCAACCTTCACGCCCTCCGGCAGGGCGGCAATCGCGGTGCTCAGGCGGCGGTGGCCAATGTAGCACCAGGGGCAGACGATGTCGGAGTAGACATCCACGTTGATGACGTCCGCGATCTCGTCGCGGTTGCCGGAGTTCGAGGCATCGGTATCCACAGCTCCTGGGACGCGGTGAGGGGCAAGATCGTTGCGTCTCCCGACGTCTGGACACCGTAACATGAAGCACTGCCGCACGTGGCGAAAGGACGAAGGATTCAATGACGAAGGCCGACTTGGTTGCGTGGAAGCTCTCCCTTCTCACTTCCTCGTTGGTCATTCTGCACTGTGCTCTTGGGCTCGGGGTGTTCGCGGCACCGCCTGGACCGGTCCGGCTCTCGCCTG
>CADEEX010000499.1 GCA_902826465.1 uncultured Acidobacteriota bacterium | reverse complement strand
CCGAGAGCGAGGCCAGCTGCGCGAACAACCGGCGGTTCGAGCGAATCAGATAGAGGCTGGTCAACAGAATCACGGTCAGGGTGGCGGCCACGAACCAGTAGACCTGCCGTTGCACCTGCCCGTAAATCTCGCGGACCCGATCGCCGGTTTCCTGTTCGGCCTCATTGTTCTGGACGAGCAGTCGCGACACCGCCGTGCTGAGCGCCGATTGGCGGGCCTGGAGCGACACGCGAATCTGTGTGCGTGCCTCGTCGTCGCGTCCAGTCGCGGCAAGAGCGAAGATCCGATCCGTCGCCGCCCAGAACTGTTCGACCGACCGACTCAAGTACTGGCGCTGCTCGTCGGTTCGGCTGGCCACGGCGACCTGGCCCTCGCGCGCGAGGGCGTCGTCGAGATCCTGGCGGATCCTGGTGAACTGCCCGGCCCAGGCGGTCAGGGGGTACGGTTCGTCGCTGTCGAGCATGTCCCGCATGGCGAGTGCCAGCGAATGGAGATCGTTCTGGATGCGCAGCAGCTGCAGCGAGTTCTGGCGGTTGCGTTCGACCAGATCAGTCTGCAGCGTGCGCAGCGTGGCGAGCCGCAGCGTCACGTAACCGGCATCGGTCACGACAGCCGCGAGCGTCAAGACCAGGCCGGCGAGCAGTCCGGCAGTCGGCGACGGCCGCCGTGGACGGACCATCATCCGTTGGCCGGTCGCTCCCGTTCGACCATGAGCGCGCGGTTCGCTTCAATGACTCGGGCTGTTGCCACGGAACCGGGGAAGCGTATCACGCACGCGCGAATGGCCCCGCCGATTGACGGCGCTGGCGTGTACACTCAGCCATTCCTATGCGGGGTCAGAGACTTGTCCCGGCATTCCTTGTCGCGGCGCTGATTGCCCGCTGGCTGTTCTCGGCAGTGCCGGCGGCCGCACAAGCCTCGGCGACGCTCACCCTCCGCATCATCGTGGTCGCCTCGGCCGACGAGGCGCAACGCCTGCGTCAACGCATCATCGCCGGCGAAGATTTTGCTACCACCGCACGCACCGAATCGATCGACGCCAGCGCATCTGCGGGTGGTTTGCTCGGCCGGATTGACGTGGCGTCGCTGCGACCTGAATTGAGGCGCGTCCTCGAGAACGCTTCGCCGGGATCAACGACCGCGGTGATTGAACTGCCCACGGGTTTCGCCTTTCTCAAGGTGGAAGACGACGGGGTGGCAAATGCAGCAGCCCCGATGGGGCCACGACCCGGGCTGGCAGCCACCGGTAGCGTCACGTATGTGATCGACGTCGGCGGCCTGCCCGAGGCAGAAGCGGTCCTGCGCGATGCACCGAAGCCAGTCGATTGGAATCTCGATCCGATGGCGATCTGCCAGGTCCGGCTTGATTCGTTGACGGCGGCAACGCGGGAGTTCGAAGAGTTCTTCTCCGACCGCATGACGACCGTGCGGCAGTCACGACCACCGTTCGAGGTGATGCAGGCGCATCTCGGTCTGGGTCAACTGCTCGCCTATCAAGGGAACCTGGCTCGGGCGGTCCCGGAGTTCGAGCGCGCGTACGGGCTGGCGCGAATCGCTGTGCCGGCCGTGGCGGCACAGACCGAAGAGATGCTCGGTCTCGCGCACCTTTACAAGGCCTCGATGGACAGCAATGCGATGCGTGCACCAGGCGACGTCTGCCTGATTCCGCCGCGACCGGGCCTGACGCTGGCGAAAACCGCGGATGCGGATGTCGCGATCGGGCACTTCCTGAACATCCTGAAGGAGCGACCGGACAATCTCGAAGTCCGCTGGCTGCTGAACCTCGCCGCCATGATGGTCGGACGCTATCCGACGGGCGTGCCCGCCGCACAGCTCATTGCGCCGCCGGCGTTCGCTTCGGCAGACGACATCGGCCGGTTCGTCGACGTGGCGCCGCAGGCGGGTCTGAACGTGTTCGGCACGGCAGGCGGGGTAATCGTCGACGATCTGTCAGGCTCGGGCCGCCTCGACGTCATGACGTCGAACTTCTACAGCTGCGGACCGCTGCAGTATCTCGTCAACAACGGCGACGGCACCTTCACCAATCGAAGCGCCGCGGCCGGACTCGGCAATCAGCTCGGCGGGCTCAACATCATTCAGACCGACTACAACAACGATGGCTGCAAGGACGTGTTGGTGCTCCGCGGCGGCTGGGAAACGGCGCAGCGCAACTCGCTGCTGCGCAACAGCTGCCACGGCACATTCACCGACGTCACCGCCGCGAGTGGACTCGCCCGGCCGGCCACCAGCACCCAGACCGCGGTCTGGATCGACATCGACAACGACGGCCTGCTCGACCTCTTTGTGGGGAACGAAGACACCACGTCGCAGCTGTTCCTGAACAAGGGCGAGGCAGGGTTCGAAGACATCTCACACGCCGCCGGCGTCGACCGTCTGTCGTTTGCCAAAGGGGTCGCCGCAGGCGACTACGACAACGATGGCTTCACCGACCTGTACGTGTCCAACTACGACGGCCCGAATATCCTGTACCGCAACAATCGCGACCGGACGTTCAGCGTCGTGACGGACGCCGGCGTGCCGGGCTCCGGCCGCGGATTCGCTACCTGGTTCTTCGACTACGACAACGACGGCTGGGTCGATCTCTTTGCCACCAGCTATTTCATGTCCGCCGACGAGACCGCGCGGACCTATCTGGGGCTGCCGCACAACGCGACCACGCTGAAGCTGTACCGCAACCTCGGTGACGGCACGTTCCGCGACGTCACGCGCGATGTCGGGCTCGACAAGGTGTTCATGCCGATGGGTGCCAACTTCGGCGACGTCGACAACGACGGCTTTCTCGACATCTATCTGGGAATGGGCACACCGTCGTTCGGCTCAATCGCTCCGCACGTTCTGTTGCGCAACGACGGCGGGCGTCGATTCGTGGACATCACGGCATCCTCCGGCACGGGCGAGATTCACAAGGGACACGGCATCGCCTTCGCCGATCTCGACAACGACGGTGATCAGGAGATCATTGCCAGGATCGGCGGCGCCACTCCGGCCGACAGTCACGCGTTGCGGCTGTTCGAAAATCCCGGCCAGGGGAACCATTGGATTGGCGTAAAGCTCGTCGGCGCCGCGACCAATCGCGCGGCGATAGG
>CADEEX010000498.1 GCA_902826465.1 uncultured Acidobacteriota bacterium | reverse complement strand
GGGCCGACCGATCATCGTGCCCACGCTCACGGTGTCGGATGGCCGCATCTCGTCACTCTCGTTCGCCCAGAACGACCCGTACCCGCGACGAGGCCTGACCTGGACGCAGGATGTGCAGGTGGCGCTCGGCTACGACACCGAGGTCCGCTTGTTGGCCGTGCGACTCGACGGCGGTCGCACCGACGTGACCGCCGCCCGTGGCCTGCCGGCGCCGCGGTTCGTGCTGCTCAACGGTGGCGGACGCGCCTATGGCGAGCTCCACCTCGATCGTGCCAGCCTCGGCTGGTTGACGGTCCATACCGCGGACATTGCCGACCCGCTGACGCGCGGCAGCGCGTGGCTCACGCTGTGGGATGCGCTGTTGAACGGCGAAATGACCGCGTCTGCGTTTCTGGACCTCGTGCAGTCGGCCCTGCCACGCGAGACCGACGAACTGAACGTGCAGCGCATCCTCGGCTACCTGCGGCGCGCCTACTGGACCTATTCGCCGGCGAACGCGCGAAGCGCCAGAGCCGCATCGCTCGAGTTTCTGCTGCGCGACCGGCTCGCCGCTGCCAGCCCCGTGTCGCTGCGCAGCGCCTATTTCTCGGCGTTCCGCGACGTCGCCACCACGCCGGACAGCCTGGCGTGGCTGACCCGCGTCTGGCGTGGCGAGGAGCCCGTTGCGGGCCTGCCCCTGGCCGAGAACGATTTCATCGTGCTCGCAGAAGAGCTCGCCGTGCGCGGCGTGCCCGAGTGGAAGGCCATCGTCGAGCAACAGATTGCCCGGACCGTGAATCCCGATCGCAAGGCGCGACTGCAGTTCGTGGCACCAGCGTTGTCGGTAGACGCGGCCGAGCGCGATCGCTTCTTCGCGTCGCTCGCCGATCTCGGGAACCGCCGGCGGGAACCGTGGGTGCTTGATGGCGTGCAGTATCTTCACCACCCGCTCCGCGCTGGAACCACGATCAAATACCTCCGACCGAGCCTCGAGCTGCTGCAGGAGATTCAGCAGACCGGCGACATCTTCTTCCCCAAACGATGGATGGACTCGACGCTCGGCGGACACGCGTCGCCAGAGGCCGCGCGTATCGTGCGCACGTTCCTCAGCGACGCAGGAAACGCGTATCCGGACAGGCTCCGTCGAACGATTCTGTCGTCAGCAGACGACCTCTTCCGCGCGACACGATAACAAACGCCGCCACGAAAACACGAAATCACTATTCAACAGTTCCCCTGCCGTAAGCCCTGAGCCTTAAGCCCTAAGCCCGGAGCCCTCCATGGATCCTGTCACTGCATTCAAAAACGCACAGAAAGCCAGCTGGGCCCATTTCGCGCCACTCCAGGCCATTACCACCGGACCGGCGGCGCGGCTGGTGGCGCACGCACGCCTGACGCCTGGCGCACGAGTCCTCGACGTTGGCTGCGGCACCGGCGTCGTCGCCGTGACCGCCGCGCGCCTTGGTGCGCACGTCACCGGCCTCGATCTCACACCGGAGTTGCTCGAGGTGGCCCGCAGCAACGCCGCAACCGCGCGTGTCGCCATCGACTGGCATGAAGGCGACGCCGAGGCGCTCCCATTCCCCGACGCCACGTTCGACGCGGTGCTCAGCCAGTTCGGACACATGTTTGCGCCGCGGCCGGCTGTGGCGATTGCCGAGATGCTGCGTGTACTGAAGCCTGGCGGCACGATCGCCTTCTCGACCTGGCCACCTGAAACCTGTGTGGGACGCACGTTCCTGCTGGTCGCGCGCTACTCGCCCCCGCTGCCAGACGGCATCGTCTCGCCGGCGCTGTGGGGCACGCCGAGCGTGGTGCTGGAGCGCCTTGGCTCGCGTGTCGGCGACGTGGTGTTCGCTCGCGCCGTGATGCAGATTCCCGCACTGAGCGTGCAGCACAGTCGCGAGAATGCCGAGCGCTCGGTCGGCCCGACAATCAGGCTGGTCGCCGCGCTCAGTGAGACCGCGCCAGACACCCTGGCCACCTTCCGTGCCGAGTACGACCAGATCCTGTCGGAGTACTACGCCGACAACTTCATCAGTCAGGACTTCTTACTGACGAGAGGCAGGAAGATGTAGCGATGGGGTCAGATCGGCCAGTTCCTCGGCACCTTCACCACGTAGGTGCCGGCGATGCGGTCGTGCCAGGCCTGTCGATCGGCGTCTCTGAGGATCCAGAGAAATCCGAGCCCGATCACCATGAGCGAGAAGATGCCTGACAGCCCGCGCACGAGCCCATCGACGAAGCGGAGTGGCTGGTTGTCCACGCGCACGATCCGGAGCTGGCAGATGATGCCGCCGACGGTGGTGCCCTTCCACGACCAGAAGCCGATGAAGTAGGCCAGCATCACCGCGAAGATCCGGTTGTCGTCGAAGATCGGGTCGAGAAACGCCGCGGTGATGAGCAGCAGGATCAGGTCGAGCACGCCCGCCGCCAGTCGATCGCGGAAGGACGCCTTGGGAAACGACAGCAGTCCGGACGGCGGGACGGTCGGCACCTCCGGTGCCACCTCGACGAACGGCACGTCGCCGCCGCCCGCCAACGCGACGGCTGGCACGAACCCCGGCGCGGCACTCGCACCAACGGACACCGCAGCTGCGCGAGCCAGTTTGGGCAGCACCGGACTCTCCCGACGATAGGCGGCAAGAAACGACATGGCCGCCGCGCCGATGCCGAGCACGCTCAGCAGCGTGAACGTGATGAGTCCCAGCACTGGCACCAGATAGGCCACCGAGACCACGGCAAAGCCCAGTGAAAACGATCGTATCGCATCCGCGTTCGGCGACTCGGCGGGGCCGAGGATGCTACGACCGATCCAGCGCGCCGTGCCGATCTTGCCGAGCACCCACGCGGCGCAGAGCGCCACCAGCACCAGTGGAATGACCGCAATGCCGACCACCGACACGCCAAGCAGCACGCACACCGGTCCGGTGACCAGCGCCACGAAGAAGCCGACCACAAAGGTGGTGACCGGCCTCGCGGCCAGCGTGTCGGCAATCTCGCGCACTGGCTTTTCGAACAGGATGCCGATGACGAGATAGACGAAGAAGAAGACCGCGAGGAGCACCCACACCCACCACAGGCCGGGGACGATGAACCGTCCCCACAACGCGCCACGCGTCAGCCACT
>CADEEX010000497.1 GCA_902826465.1 uncultured Acidobacteriota bacterium | reverse complement strand
CGACGACGGCATCGGCCTGTCTCGCCGCCAGGTGCCCCATTGGATCGGCCAGACCTTCGTGCTCGCCCGGCGGCGCCCTTAGCATTTCCTTGCTCCTAATTTACGTTTGTAATACAGGTTACTGACAGCATTTTTCTGGGTAATCATGGCACCCTCATGGCTGCATGCGCGTGCTGTTCATCCAGAACAATGGCATTCAGGAATCGATCGGTGTTGCCAACCTCTCGGGCATCCTCAAGGCAAATGGCCACGACGCCGAGCTGCTGCTGGTCTCCCACACCCCGGATCTCAGGGCCGCCATCAAAGCCATTGACCCTGGCCTGATCGCCTTCTCGGCGCTGACCGGTGTGCACCGGTCGCTCGAGGACCTCGCCGTCAAGATCAAGCGCGATTTCGACCTGCCCATCATCGTCGGCGGCCCGCACCCCACCTATTCGCCCGACATGATCGAGCGTCCGGGCATCGATATCCTCTGTCGAGGCGAGGGTGAGCTGGCACTGCTCGAGCTTGCCGACGCGATGGAGCACGACCGCGATGTGACGCGCATCAAGAACCTGCACGTGAAAACGCGCAGCGGCGTCATCCACAGGAACGAGATTCGCCCGGCCGTTCCGCTCGATGAACTGCCGATGCCCGATCGCGAACTGTATTACGAGAAGTACGGCTTCCTGCGCGATATGCCGATGAAACGGTTCATCGCCAGCATGGGATGTCCGTATCCATGCACGTTCTGCCACGAGCCGGTGATCCGCGATCTGTATCGCACTGAAACGAAATCCGAGTACGTGCGACGGAAATCAGTGCCGCGCACCATCGCCGAGATCAAGTACGTCGCCGATCGCTACGCCCTGCACCATGTGCACTTCTCTGACGATCTGTTCTTCATTCGCAACAGCTACAAGTGGCTCGAAGAGTTCGCCGAACTCTACGCGCGCGACGTCAACATTCCCTTCAATTGCAACATCCGCTTCGATTCGGTGAACCAGTGGGCCGCCGACCTGCTGAAGAAGGCCAACTGTTATGGGGCGGCGGTCGGCCTCGAGTCGGGCAATGAAGAGATGCGCGAGCGCGTGATCAAGAAGCGCTCGAAGAACGATCACATCGTCGAGGGCGCGAAGCTGCTGCGCGAGAACGGCATCAAGGTCCTGACAACGAACATGATCGGCCTGCCGGGTGAAACGCTGGATCAGGCGTTCGAAACCGTCGAACTGAACATGGTGCTCAAGTCGAACTACGTGCGTGCCAACACGTTCCTGCTGTTCCCCGGTCTGCCGCTGGTCGAGTACGCGCGCGCCAACGGCTACGTCGACAAGGACTTCGACATCGACCGGCAAATCGCCGAGTCGCAGGATCTGACGCTGAAGACGCCGCATGCCCGGGAGTTCAAGAACATCGCCTCGCTGTTCTGGCTGATGGTGCACCTGCCACAGAGCTGGCTGCCGTTCCTTCGCAAGGTGGTCGCCCTGCCCGACAACTTCGTGTTCCGGCTGATTGGCTCCTTCAACATGGTGCAGGAGCTGCTGTTCTACCGGATCTGGCCGATCCCGGCATTGCGCTATTTCCACAACACGGTGCTGAAGACCGGGAAGTCTGGCCTCAGCATGACGCTGCGCAGCATTCCTGCGATCGTGCGCAAGAAGGCGCAGGAGCCCGTGCCGGCACAGCGGGAGATTTACGAGTCGAACCGCGGCTATTTCTGATGTTCACGCTCGAAGAGTCGGCGCTGTTCCGGCGACTCCTTCGATTCCTGGGATGGCTGGTGGCACTTGGCGGAGCGGCCACCGCCGCCTGGCTCCTCTCTCGCTCGTGAGTCGGGTGGCACGCGGTGCAGCAGCGACGATCGAGCGCCTACCGTGCCGCGCGCTCGCGGTCCAATGGCCGAAGGTTCACCGTCCACGTGAGCGGAACTGTCTGGGGCGTGAAACAGACCGTGTCGTTGCAGGCCTGGTAAGTGAGGACGCCCGCCAGAGCGATCGACGTCAACTCCCGGAGGGTGGTCTGCGCCTGCGGCGACGCGTCAATCGCCAGGTCCTGCACGATGCGGAACGGCCGCTGGAAGACCGGCACCGTTTCGTTCAGCGGCGTGAACGTGTAGGGCACGGCCTTTGGATACTGGGCGTCGCGTAACAGCACGCCCGCCTGAGGCTGCAGCGACAGGCCGATCGGTTTGTAGCCGGTGACGCCAGGGGCATACACGTGTATGCCAGCCGCGGGCGTCACATCGAGGACGATTGAGAAATGGGTGCCTGGTGCCACCGTCGCATCAGTGACATACGTGCTCACCTCGAGTTGTGGCGACGACACCCTGGTGGCGGCGACGCTGACGTTGTTCCCGAGGCGCGCCAGAATGCTGCCGACCGTGCTGCGCTCCTGATAAGCCTGCTCGAAGAAGCGGCTCGTCACCACCCCCTGCCGACTGATCATGAACGTCCCGGGGAATGGAATGCCATAGCTCTGGGTGTTCGACTCCGGCACGGTGGTATTGAAGATGCCGTAGCGGGTAATCGTGGCCGACCCCGGATCTGACAGCAGCGGAAAGGTAATCCCGCGACGCCTGGCGAAGTCGGCCAGTACCGGGACCGGATCGTAGGTAATCGCCGCGAGGCCGATCCCGTCCTTCTTCAGCGCCGCGCTCCGCGCCTGCAATTCAACCAGCTGCGTCTTGCAGTAGGGACACCAGTCCGCAGATCGCGAGAACACCAGCATGAGCCCATTCGGCCCCATGAGTGAGGGCAGTGAGCGGGTCTGGCCCGTCTGATCCACCAGCGCGAAACTCGGCACCGGCGCCCCAACCTGCGGACCGAGCCTCTGCACGTCCGGCATCGCCGGCGTTTGCGCCCAGGCGTTGCTCCCCGCGGTGGTCGTCAGCCCGAACGCCAGCCCGAGCGCCAGCCCCCACGCCATCCCCTTGCTATTCACACTTGCGGTGGACAGTCTCATCAGTCTTGTCTCCACGATGGCGGCCGACGCGGGCCGAGGGTAACGGACTCTGTAGGGTAACGCCAGACGGGCCAGGAATATTCCAGTACGCTCCCGCGTTCTTCAGGCAGCCGGAATGAACCGGGCACCAGGAGGTTGAGAATGAGGGTACTCGCGTTTTCGGTTGGTATCGCCATGATCG
>CADEEX010000496.1 GCA_902826465.1 uncultured Acidobacteriota bacterium | reverse complement strand
GCTGAGAAAGACGCTGGACACACTGAAGGCTGGCGTCAATTTCACCGCGATCATGGATTGCTGCCACTCGGGGACGAATACCAGGCAGATGTTGCCGCCGGACGCACCCGTGAAATCGCGCTACCTGCCGAGCCCCTGGTCACTCATCGCGCCGGAGTCGGGGCGGCGTTCGCTTGGTCGTCAGGCGAGCCGGTTGCGCCGGTCGACGCCGCGGACGCGCGCCAAGCGCGATATCGTGTCAGCCGACCTGCCCGAGTTGCTGATTACCGGGTGTCGAGACACGCAGACCTCAGCCGACGCGTTCATCGGCGGCTCGTTCAACGGCGCGCTCACCTTTGCGCTGAATGAAGCCATCCGTGCGGCGAAGGGCAAGCTGACCTACCGTGAACTGCACGACAAGGCGAGCGCCGCGCTGCAGAAGCGGAAATTCGATCAGGTGCCGCAACTCGAGGGACAGGCGAAGGCCTTCGACCGCCCGCTGTTCTCGCCGCTGTAGGCCACCGAGACGCTGAGACACCGAGACACTGAGACATTGAGAAAAGAGTCTCTGTGCCTCCGTGCCTCGGTGGCGTGAAGACGCGCCCCCCGGAAGGGGCGCGCTACTTTGGGTGCGCGAAGTCGCGGAGCAGCGCCAGCACATCGTCCACGGTCTGTCGATCGCGGTTCGACGTGAGTCGCGATCGATACCGTCCGAGCACCAGGGTGGAGGTGTCGTACACCGATCCCCATTTCCTGGCGGCTTTCACGGCCACGTGTAACTTGCCGAAACGCTCGACGAACTTCCCGGCGCGCGCCAGAAACGAACCGTCGGCGACGGCGATCAGCTGATCCAGTTCGATCTCGCCGACCAGGCTCCAGAAATCGGCGTCCTTGTTCTTCTCGGCGAGGATGGCGCGAACGCGCGCCGCGCCTGCTGGCGCCGACGACTTCCGGCCGCGGCGTCCTGTGGACAGGGCCACCTCCGCCACCACCTGATTGAATGCGGCGTAGTACAGGTCGGTCGCACCGCGCTCCCGACCGATTCGTTCAGCCACGGCGTATTCGACCGCCATCGCCTTCAGCGCCGCATCGGCCACGCGCGCACGTCCAGGCAGATCGGACACCTCGGCAATGAGCGCGCGACGCTTGTGCAGTGATCCGACCAGACGCGCCCGCTCCATGGTGTCGTCGATCGCGCGGAGTTTCCCGAGCAGTGAGGCTGTCTGCGCGAGCAGCCCCTGCGCGCGGCGCTGGGCGCTTCGACACTTGCGTTCGGATTCCGCCAGTGCCCGCACTGCGGCTCGCTTTGCACCTGCCGTGAGCCCCGTTTGGCGGGCTCTGGCGCGCATCTCGTCGCGGTGCCGCGAGGCGACGTCGACCAGATCCCACGCCAGCCGCGCCCGGCCGTTGCTCAACTGCTCGGCCGCCTTCAACGATGCCGTGCCGTCTTCGGCCGCTACCGCGCGGGTGTACCACTCGACGCCCTTCGGGACATCGTCGGCCTCGGTGAAGGCTTCCCCGAAGAGTTCAGCGACGGCGCCGTAGACCGTTGCCGTGCCCCGCGCCGTCCACTTCCGCTCGAACAGCGCTTCGAGTTCGCGAAGCCTGGCGATTTGAACGGCGGGATTGGCCCCCTGGTGTCGCGTTTCGACGACCATGCGCGAGAGGGTCAGCTTCAGTGCGGTCTCAGAGCCGAGACTCTCGAACTCGCCGCTCGTGGTCGGAGTGTCCTGGTTCGCGTCCGACACATGGCGGCGGAACTTCCAGTCGGGATCGCCATAGCACTGGTAGGCCGCCCAGGTATTCGAGTGCGGCGCCGCGTCGTAGGCGGCTTCGCGCCCGCGGCCGACCGCTTCAATCAGGCGGCCGCCCTTGAGCAGTGTGCCGTAGAACGCACTCGCAAATGCCGTGGCCGCGGCGTCGTCGACCGCCCATCCGGCGGCGATGACGGCACGGACGCCGATCTTGATGAGCGCGCCGGCGACGCCCGAGGCGAACTGTGAGCGGTCGTAGCGTGGGTTGAGCAGCGCCTTGTCGTCGCCGCGTCCAAGATGACAGCAGTTGATGAAGACCAGTTCCGGTACTACCCGCATGCTCTCGACTTCGTCCGGGCCCAGGAAGGTGTTGTTCGAGAGCACGACCCCACCCTTCGAGCCGGTCTTCGGGTCGGGCAGGGCGCCGTGGCCGGCGACGTGCAGGATGCGCCAGGGCCGCTCGTACAGTGCCGAGATGATGTCGCGTGCGGCATAGCCGGCCGTCGTTTCGTCGGCGCTGATCAGCGAGTGCACACGGTCAGCACCGAGCGCGGTCTCTGCGGTCAGGCAGCTCTGGACGGCGAGGGCCTCTTCGTGCGCGCCGTAGAGCCGCGAGTAAGGAGCCGGACACTGAGGCTCGCCGATGATGAGCGCGCTCTCATCGGCGTTGGCGTCGTGGACGACGTCGCGGACACCAGCGATCTTCAGCTTGCGGAGCAGCTTTGTGCGAACGGCCCATGGTCGCGGATCGCCTTCGCCATCACGCGTCGTATCGAGCAGCTCCCACGGAATGTCGGCGACGGTGGGATCGAGCTGCAACTGCAACTCGCCGGTGCCGGCCAGGTAGGCTTCGAGTTCGACAGGGACCAGCAAATTGAAGAGCGAGCGCCCGATATCGGCCTGCGCCCGGGGATCGTCCGATGATTCCTTGATCAGATCGCGGAGCAGTCCGCTTTGCGCGCGCTTGGCGCGTACTTCGCTGCGGGCGCGTTTGGTGTCGAGCGTGTAGCTGATCTCTTCGCCGTCTTTGCCGGACTTGCTCTCGACGTTGACAAAGTCGTACGCGGCGCCTCGATACCCGGTATCGGGCGGGCGCTGAATTCCGCCAAGACCCGTTTTCACGACATCGTCGACGGCATAGCGGTTCGGATTGGCGTCTTGCTGCATACGGAGGGCACGCCAGGCGTCGGCGGCGCGGTCGAGATACAGCTCGATCAATTTGAGGCGTTCGACGCGAGGCCAGGTCTTCTTGTCGAGTTCCGTGGCGAGCAGCTCGTTGGCTTCGGACACCCCTTGGGCAATCAGTCGGGCGGCCTCGCCAGCGGTGACTCCGGCGCCGCCGCTGCCCATCAGGGTAGAGCACAGGCCGAAGCGCTTGACGGGCCGCTTCTGTTCGGAGAGCCGCT
>CADEEX010000495.1 GCA_902826465.1 uncultured Acidobacteriota bacterium | reverse complement strand
CGAGATGATCAGGATTCGCACGACGATTGCCGGCGCCGAAGCCAAGCTGCGCGGCGAACTCGGCAAGATCGTCGAGTCGGTGAACAACGAGTTTCAGGCGGCACGAAGCGAAGAACGCAGCCTGCAGTCGGCGCTCGACAGCCAGAAGGTTGAGGCGCTCAGTCTCAACCGGCGCGGCATCGAGCTGAGCGTGCTGCAGCGCGAGGCCGACAGCAACAAGCAGATCTACGAAAGCCTGATGCAGCGCACCAAGGAGACGGGCATCTCCAGCGAACGCCGCACCAGCAACATCCGCATCGTCGATCCGGCCGAAGTGCCGCGCGCGCCGATCTCACCGAACCTGCGCCGCTCGTTCATCCTGTCGCTGGTCGCCAGCCTGACGATGTCGCTCGGCCTGGTGTTTTTTGTGGAGTACCTCGACAGCCGGCTCAAGACACCGCAGGACCTCAAGGCGCATCTGAGTGTGCCGTTCCTCGGCATGATCCCGGCAGTGCCGAAGGCCGAAGAGCTCAAGAATCCTCTGGTGAACATGCCAGGGCTGTCGGCATTCTCTGAAGCCTTCAAGACCGTGCGCACGAATGTGCTGTTCTCGACCGCCGAAGACGGCGTGCGATCGCTTGTCGTCACGAGCGCCGGACCTGGAGAGGGCAAGAGTATCTGCTCGGCCAACCTGGCGGTGTCGCTGGCGCAGGCCGGCCAGCGCGTGCTGCTCGTCGACGCCGATATGCGGCGACCGCGCGTTCACGAGGTATTCAACTGCGATCAGGAGCCGGGCTTCTCGAACGTCCTCACCGGCAACTCGAAGGTCTCTGAAGCGATCCGCAAGTCGCCGGTGCAGGGCTTGTGGCTGATGACGGCCGGACACATTCCGCCGAATCCCGCGGAACTGCTCGCCTCGCCGCGCTTCCTGGATTTTCTCGGTGCCCTTGACGAGCACTTCGACTGGGTCGTGCTCGATACGCCGCCAGTGCTGGTGGTCGCCGACAGTATGGTTGTCGCCAACAAGGCGACGGGCGTGGTCTTTGTGGTTGGCGCGGATCAAACGAGCCGACACACGGCGAAGAACGCGGTGGAGCAGTTGCTCAACAGCAATGCCAACGTCCTCGGTTCGATCCTGAATCGCGCCGACATCCACCGCAATCCGCACTACTACTCGTCGTACTACCGCAAGGAATACGCGCGCTACTACGTCAAATGACGCCAGGGGTGTCCGGCTTCAGCCGGACCTCACCCATGCGTGTTCTCTATCTCAGCCCAACCGCCTCGATGGGAGGCGCCGAACGTGTGCTGCTCGATCTGCTGCACAACCTGCGCGTCGCTCAGCCGACGTGGGCGCTTGGGCTGATCACGGCGAACGACGGTCCGCTTGCCGACGATGCCAGGCGTCTGGGCGTGATCACCGAGGTGCTGCCGTTCCCGCGAGAGTTCGCGCGTATCGGCGACGCCGGTTTGACCGGCCCACGGACGTGGGCCCGTTTTGCTCGACGGGCCGCCGGCGGCAGCATGGCGACGGTCCGTTACTTCCGGGCGCTGCGCACCACGATCGCCGCCTTCGAACCCGATGTCATTCATTCAAACGGCATCAAGATGCACGTGCTCGGGGCGCTGGCCAAACCTGAGCGCAGCGCGCTCGTGTGGCACTTTCACGATTACCTCAGTGCGCGACCTGTCACCTGCCGAGTGATCAAGCGCCTCAAGCATCGTTGCCGCGCGGTGGTGGCCGTTTCAGAGAGTGTCGCTGCTGACCTGCGCGAACAGCTCGGACCTGGCGCCGATGTGACGACCGTCTGGAATTCGGTGGACCTCACACGGTTCACGCCTGGCGGGCCACGTCTCGACCTCGACGCCATGGCTAGCCTGGCTCGCACTGAGACCGGTCTGCCACGCATCGGGCTTGTCGCCACGTTTGCGCGGTGGAAGGGCCACCTGCTGTTTCTCGAGGCGCTGCGTCTTCTCAAGGAGACGCGACGGTTCCGTGGCTACATCGTTGGCGGGCCACTGTATGAGACCGACGGCAGCCAGCACTCGTTGCCGGAGCTGCAGGCGGCGATTACGCGGCTCGGACTGAACGGGGTCGTCGGGCTCACGGGATTCGTGCGCGACTCGGACGCTGCGCTCCGTCATCTCGACGTGGTCGTCCACGCCAGCACGTCGCCGGAGCCGTTCGGCCTGGTCATCGCCGAGGCCATGGCGTGCGGCCGTCCGGTTGTCGTCAGCCGCGCCGGTGGTGTGGCGGAACTGATCGAGCCTGAAGTGAATGCGCTCACCTACACCGCTGGCAACAGTCAGGAGCTGGCGGCGCAGCTCGCGCGTCTTGTGGATGATGTGTCGTTGCGGCGGCGGATTGGCGATGCGGCGAGGCGGTCGGCGGTGGAGCAGTTCGACCCGCAGCGCGTTGTCGGGCAGATGCTTGGTCTCTATGGGCGACTCCCGCGTGTGAAGGCGGCGGCATGAGTACGCGGAAGGTGTACCGCCCGCAGCAGTTGCCAGCGCGATGCCTCGCCTTTGCGACATTGGCACAGCGCCGGCTGTGCGTCGACCGCATCCAATGCCACCGGATGGCGCTCGGGTCCCGGCCTGATAGGGCGACGCTCGTCGTGCCCAACGGTTTTTCCCAGAACGCCGTATGACGACCGAACCGGAGCCTGTACTGACGGCGATTGATCAGGCCTTCGCTGCGCCAAGACGCAGAAGCATCACGAGTCGCCCGATCCCTGCCTCGATTCGTGAGATCGCTGACGACACCTTCATTGACGACAGCGCCATCGAAGACGGCTCAACTTGGCGACAGGTGGGTTGGATTGAGGCATTCTTTGCGGTGCAGTTGCTGTGGGGCGCGATGCTGTTCGTTCCTGGCGCGCAGCCTTTCCGCCAGTACGTCAGAGCCCTTCCCTACATCACCAGCCTCGCCATGCTTGTTTGGTATCTAGTCAGACACCGCGTGACATCGATGCCCCCTGGAGGTGCACTCCTGCTGGGCGCTTCGCTGTTGCTGGTCGCCAACCTTCTGCATCCGACAAGCCAGTTGTCGAGCGGTTTGGCGCAGTGCGTTTTTCAGATCTGCATCGCCGCGCCGCTCTTCTGGGCTCACGCCACTGTTCGCTCGACTCGGCACGTTCAACGAATTCTGGTGCTGATCTTTG
>CADEEX010000494.1 GCA_902826465.1 uncultured Acidobacteriota bacterium | reverse complement strand
TTCTGGCAGGCCCGCGCCCGCCGGTGCGCTGCTCGAATGGGAGGTGCCGTTCGAGTGTCCGGAGACCTGGCCCGCTTCCGTTCGTGCCGCATTTGACACGTTCCACGAGACGCGCCAGCGCATGCAGCGGCAGATAGACGCCTCTATCGCCGCCCACGCTCTGCCGGAAGTGCTCTACGACCAACCACAAGTCGCTAAAGACAAGCTTCGAATCACCGGACCATTTTCTGTGGAAGCTGTGCCCTTTCCCACGGTGTTTGCGCTCGATGAAGCGCGCACGCCCGCAGAGGCGGACTCGGCTATTGCACGTTCGGGCGAGACGTCCCGTCAGCACCAGTGGCGCGACGAGCTGCTCCGCACGGGTATCCGCGGCAAGGGCGGCCAAATGATGAAGTTCGCCGCGCTTGAGGCCTTGCCAGACACGCGCTACCTGCATACGAGCGGAATGCTGTCAGACAGCGGTGAACGCGCGGTGGTGAGCTTTGGCCCTGAGCATGGCGCTCTCGAACAGCGCCAGGTAGAAATGGCGATGCGCGAAGCGAGCGAGTTGTTTCCTCGCCCAAAGATGATCGTATTCGCTGCCTTTGCGTTCGATCCCGAGGCCGCCAAAGACATCGATCAGACGAAAGGTATCGTGGCGCTCAAAGCGCAGATGAATACGGACCTGCTTACCGAAGACCTGAAGAAGGCGCGTTCCAGTAATCAAAGCTTTTGGTTGATGGGGCAGCCGGATATCGACGTCCGCAAACGCACAGATGGCCTCTTTGAGGTAGAAGTTAACGGCTTCGACTACTTCGACACGGTTAAGGGCGAGCTGGTGTCTGGAGGGAAGGGCAAGATCGCGGTGTGGTTGCTCGACACCGACTACGACGAGCGCTCGCTCTACCCACGTCAGGTGTTTTTTCCGATGGCAGGCGCCAAAGACGGCTGGCACAAGCTGCGCAGGGATATCCGCGCTGAGCTCGACGAAACCCGCCTCGCCGAGTTCCACGGCACGGTATCTCTGCCGTTCGAAGCGGGCGACCATCGCAAGGTGGCCGTGAAGGTAGTGGACGATCGCGGTATCGAGTCACTCAAAGTGATTCGGCTCGACTGATTCGCCCTGCGCCATGGCCAGCCCAAAATCGCTCATTCTTAACTCCCCTTACGAGCGCCCCGCTTTCCATTGGCGCGACGATCGCGGCACCCTCGTGCTTGAGCACGGCCGGCGCTCGGCCGGCTATGAGATTTTCGATACCCGCAACAACACCCGCCGCACTGATCCTCTCGAGCGGGTAAAGCGAATCCGGGAACGGGTGGACACCTGGCGAGAAGCCCAGTGGCCTGGCGTGACGACGGTGACGCGAAGTCTTCTTGAACATTGGCACGACCGGCAGGCGCGGCAGTTGCCCTTCTACTTCTGTCAGCTCGAAGCGATCGAAACGCTAATCTGGTGGGTAGAGGCCTCGCCTGACTTCAAGCAAGGTATTTACATCCCCGGCGACGGCGGCGCCTGGGAGCGTCTCTGCTCAAAGATGGCCACCGGCGCTGGCAAGACGACGCTGATGGCGATGATCATCACGTGGCAGGTATTAAACGCGGCCACGTATCCACGGCGTAGCAAAGACTATTCGCGTGCCATCTTCATCGTAGCCCCAGGCATCACTGTAAAGGAGCGTCTACAGGTGCTGTATCCCGGCAACTCGTCGAACAGCTACGACGAGTTCAGCCTGTGTCCGTCAGAGGCGATGCGTCAGAAGCTGAATAGCGCCGTCGTCTTGGTCGAAAACTGGCACACGCTGATGCCGCTGAAGGAGACTACTCGCAGTGTTGTCAAGAAAGGCGCCGAGAGCGACAAGGCCTTCGTCGGTCGGGCACTCGGCACGCTCGCTCAGTTCAAGAACATCGTTGTCTTGAACGACGAGGCCCATCACGCGTATCGCATCCCCGCCGACGTGAAAGTGAGCAAGAAGCAGGCGGAAGAGCAGGGCATCGACCTCGAAGAGGCGACTCGATGGATTGAAGGCCTTGACCGCATCCATAACGTGCTCCGGCTATCGCGCTGTTTCGACTTGTCGGCCACTCCGTTCGCACCCACGGGGCGCACGAACACCGAACAGGGGCTGTTCGACTGGATTGTCTCTGATTTCGGGTTGAACGATGCCATCGAAGCCGGATTGGTGAAGACGCCACGTGTGGTTGTGCGTGATGGCGTCATTCCAGACACCAAAACCCTGCGGCCTAAGCTTTATCACTTGTACCGTGACCCGTCCGTGTCGGACGATCTCAGCCGACGTGGCGCCGAGCCTCATGAGCCGCTACCGGAGTTGGTGCAGCAGGCCTACACGCTGCTTGGGGCCGACTGGCGAGAGACGGCCCGGCAATGGAAAGAGGCCGGCCACCGCGTGCCGCCGGTAATGCTGACAGTCTGCAATAAGACTGAGACTGCAGCTCGGGTGGAACGCTATTTCACCAAGGGCGACGCGCACTGGCCGGAGTTGCACGCGCCGGAGCGGACCCTGCGGGTAGATTCGCGTGTACTCGAAAAGGCGGAGCAGGGTGAGAAGGCCTCCGCCGACAAGGATTACGAGGCGCGCCTGCAGGAAATTCTTGCGGCCTCTGGCGTACCGGACGACAGGAAGGAGGAACTCTTTGAGCTGCCCAAGGAGGAACTGCTCCGCGAGATTGTCGACAATGTTGGCAAGCGGGAACGGGCAGGAGAGCACCTGCAGAACGTCATCTCAGTTGCGATGCTTTCCGAAGGCTGGGATGCCAAGAACGTCACTCATATTCTCGGCCTGCGCGCGTTCACGAGCCAGTTGCTTTGCGAACAGGTGATTGGCCGCGGCCTTCGTCGTGTTGGTTATGACACCGAGAAGGTTGTTGGTGCAGATGGCGTCGAGCGCGAATTGTTTCGTGCCGAATACGTGAACGTTTTCGGCGTGCCGCTATCGATTTTTCAGGATCTCGGCGAAGGTGGCGAGGCTCCACCGCCACCGAAGCCGAGTACGCAGGTCGAGTCATTGGTGTCGCGCCCACAGTTCGAGATTCGCTGGCCGAATGTCGTGCGCATCGAGACAGTGGTGCGGCCCACTCTCGTCGTCGATTGGTCGAAGGTCGACACGTTGAGATTAGACCCGGCAACTATTCCGATCATTGCGGAACT
>CADEEX010000493.1 GCA_902826465.1 uncultured Acidobacteriota bacterium | reverse complement strand
CGTTGGTCTGAAACGAGGCGCTCACCTGAATCCCGCCCTTCAGCATGTAGTTGCCCGCGATCTTGAACTGCTTCCTGAAGGGGATGTTGTTCACCCGATCGTCACAGAAGCGGTACTGGTTCGGATCGTCCTGCGCCGTCGTGCAATCGACCGTCTGTTGGCGCTCGATGGCGAACCCGCCGAAGACCTGGGACCCGGCCACGGGACGCAGCCTGAACTCGAAGTTGTACGAGTCGTAGAACAGTCCGCGGTTGTCCGTGTTATCGACGAAGTCGACGTTTGTCGTCGCCACACTGGCAAACGCCGCCCGTCGGCCATAGGCCACGATGGCCTCGCCGGTCAACGGGTTGAAGACGCTTGACGTCTGATAGAACGGATTCTGCGACTGATCACTCCCTTCGTACTTGAGGTTCTGGTTGACGGTGGACGTCAGGTTGCTGAACGCGCCGTGGAACCAGCTGCCGGTCACCGAGAGATTCGACCGCAGTTCATGCTGCACCTCAACCGCCTGCTCGACGTTGTAGATGCGCGGGAAGCCGCCATACGTGTTCTGTGCGGCCAACCCGAAGTTCGCCGGCAGCGCCGCGAAGTTGATCTCGCAGCCGGGCGTGTTGAAGACGCAGTTCGTCCGTTTGTTGGCGGCGTCGTAGCTGACGAATCCCTGGGCGACGTCGTCGCCGTTGGCGTCGTTCCAGGTGAGCTGCGTGCGCACCAGGCGCTGTGCGTTGTAGTTTTCGGCGATACCGGTCGTTCTTGCCTGGTTGTACCGGTTCAGGGAGTACTTGAGCGCGGTCTTCGAGGTGCCGAACAGGTCGTAGACCATGCTGAAGCGTGGCGCGAAGTTGCGCCAGTTCGGCACGTTCTTGATCTCGGGATAGAAGACTTCCGGCACCCAGCGGTTGGCCGGCTGCGTCCCTTCCATGACCGAGGCGTTCAGCGCCTCCCAGCGCAGGCCGGCGTTGACGGTCAACCGGTTCATGGTCCACGAATCCTGACCGAAGATCGCGGCGTCGTAGTTCAGTCGTTCGCCGTACAGCTGCCCTGCCGTGTTCAGCACGATGACATTGGAGGGGTTCGAGAACGCCACGCCTGGCGTCGGCCCCGAGTTACTGCGATAGATCTGCTGCAGATCGCCGTGCGTCTGCTGCCCGTGCGTGAACTGGCCAGTCTGATACTGGAAACCGGTTTTGATGTTGTGCGAGCCCGTCACGTACGACGCCGAGCCCTGCCAGTTGTAGCGGGCAGGGTTCTGCACCGTGGGCGGCGTGCAAGTGGTCACGGTCGCGCAGGTCGCAATCATGTAGCGGGTCGCGCCGCCGAGATCGAACTCGTACTTCGACGTGTTGTTGAACCACTCGGGTGTGCCGCGCACCTTCTCGAGACCATTCTGCGGACTGTTGGTGTAGTACTCCAGGTTGCTCGAGAAGCCGCCTTCCAAGAGCAGGCGGCTGCTCGCGGTGTAGGAAAGTTTGGCCTGGTTCGTGTGATAAGCCGGCGAAAACCACTGCGTCGCCGCCGTCTCGAAGTCCCAGCCGCTCTGCATATCGTGCCCGCGGAACTTGTCCACCTCGTCGTGGTAAGCACCGAACTTCAACTTCGGGCTGATCTGCCAGGTCAGACGGAGCAGGCCGCTTTTGATGAACTGATCGTCGATCCCCTTGTCGCCCGCGTCGGTGAACGTGTTCGGAATGAAGTTGTTCACCGAGATGTAGCGACCGGTCAGGAAGAACCACAGCTTTTCCTTGCGGATCGGACCGCCTTGCGTGGCGGTGAAGTCCACGATCCGGTCAGTCGCGTTGCCCGATCGCAACCCCGACGCCACGTGCCGATCCGTGAGGTTGTCGGCCTGCCAGGCACCAGGACGGTAAGCGGAGCTGAATGAACCCGAGAAATTGTTTCCCCCTTCGCGCGGGATCATGTTCAGTCGAACGCCGCCGGAGGACGTCTCGGCGCTGATGCCGGAGGTCTGGTAGCTGACTTCCTGGTTCATGGCGTCGTTGAAATAGCTCTGGACGGCGCCGTCGGCCTGCAGCCCGTTGACAATCAGCCCGTCCACCATGACGGTGTTGTTCGCCGCCGTCATGCCGTGTGCAGACATGTACGTCTGCTGCATGGCGCGAGCGCCGCCGGTGTCGGGAAGACTCAGGCTGACGCCGACGATCAGCTGTCCGAGGCCCTGAATGGTGCGTCCGGTCGGAATGGCATCCATCGCGTCGCGATTCAGCACCTGCGTATGCACAGCCGTGGTGACATCCACCACCGGCGTATCGCCCGAGACCGTGATCGTCTCTTCAAGCGATCCCACCCTCATGTCGCCATTGAGCGTCATGGTGAACTCCGAGGGGAGTTGCACGCCGTCTCTCCTCAAGCTCTGAAAGCCTGGCAGCGAGAAGTTGACGACATAGTCACCTGGGCGCAGATCGGTGATGCGATAGAGCCCATTCCCGTCGGTGACGACTGCCCTGACCTTCTCGATCAGCGCGTCGCTGGCCGCTTCAACCGTCACGCCCGGCAGGACAGCCCCAGACGAATCCTTAACCACCCCGACGATCGCACTCTGCGCCCACGCTTCCGCCGATACCAGCAGAACCAGAACGAGCAGTGCCGTCACTACCACTGGTCTTCCGAGCCTTGACTTCATTCATCGCCTCCTTTGCCCGACGCGTGCACGAACACGCGAAAGCGTGAGAGACCATACGCGGGACACCAGTCGAGGCGCGTCCGGTCGAGGCTGTATTTGCGGAGGGAAAGAGCTGTATGGCCAAAGCCGGTCCAAGACGCCGGATCGCGATGACGAGTGCGAAGGAGCAATCGAGATTGCCGGCCGTGGCGTGTTCAAGGGCAAGACGGGATTCCGAAGAACTTCAACCCGGACCCTGACGGCACCGTGCGCGACCACGGCGTGGCGTTCGGCTTCGTCCTGCATCAGCTCGCCAGCATGGAAGTCATCACCGTGGCATCTCGGACCGGCAATCGGCGAAGCTCGCGTCCGCGTGCTCACCACCGGCTTCCCGAATACCCAACCTGGCGTCAACGGTGGCGACTACGAGATGCAGTTCGTAAAGGACGACAGCAGCACGAGTAAGCTACTCATGGTGATGGCTGAAGCGCTCACGCTCCACTGTGCAGCCCTTCTTGTCGTGTTCAGCCT
>CADEEX010000492.1 GCA_902826465.1 uncultured Acidobacteriota bacterium | reverse complement strand
TTCAACTGGTTGTAGAGCGCCTCCTTGTTGATGCGCTCGGTCTTGGCACGCGTCAGCGCGCTATTCAGATCGGTGAGTCGCTGAATGACGATGTTCGAGGCGCTGTCGGCCACCGCCACCGCGCCGTACTTCTCGCGATACTCCTGCAGCGCCGCCTCGCTGGCCTCCACCGCTTTGCGCTGTTCGGTGAGCTGATCGGACAACCAGTCGGTGGCGTCCTTTGAGGCACTGAAACGGAACTCCATGCTCTGCGCGATGTAGGCCTTGGCGAGCGCGTTGGCCGCATCGGCGGCAAACTTGGGGTCCGAGGAGGAGTAGAGCACGTCAACGAGCCGGCTATTGCGAATCGGCTCAATCGAGACGCCGCCCTGGAACCCGTCGATCATCGCGGAGAGCACCGCCGTTTCGTCGACCGCGCGTGGCTCGACGCTGACCGGCGCTTTCGGTTCCTCGCCACCGGTGAGCCGCACGACGTAGCTCTTGGCCTGCGCCAGCAAGCCGGGCTTCACCGCGGACACGGCCGGCGCCGGCTTGTTTCCCAGGTTCATGCTCTCGATCGTGCGCCGCGCCAGGCTCCGGCTCTGCAGAATGCGGTACTGCGTCTGGTAGAACTCGTCGTTGTACCAGGTGTCGGTGGACTGGAACATCTGATCGAGCGTCGCCACGTTCGGCGTGTCCTTCTCGATCAGCATCTGCGCCCGGCCCTGATAGACCGGCGTCTGCCGGAGCGCGTTGACCGTGCCGAGGGTCAGCACGATGAGGAACACCGGCAGCACGATCCATCGCCGCTTGTAGATCACCCGGACGTAGTCCATCAGGTGCGTCTCGTCCGGTGTGTGCCGGTGTGGCGCGGCGGGTGGGTAGTGAGCGCGAGCAGGAGTCTTCATGGGGCCCTTAGAAAAACCGCTCCGGCACGACGATGGTGTCGCCCGGTTCGACGAAATCGGTCAGCTTTGCCTTGATCTCTGTCTGCTTGCCGTTCACCATGCGCAGAATCTTGACGCGGCCGCTGGCACCACGGTCGGTGACGCCGCCGGCGAGCGACAGGATCTGCAGTACGGTGGTGTTGCGCTCGACGCCGTAACCGCCAGGCGATTTCACCTGCCCGGTCACGAAGACCGAGAGCGCCTTCGGAACATTGATGGTATCGCCGTCCTGAAGCGCCACGTTGAGCGCCAGATTGCCGGCCTGCAGCTCGCCGAGATCGATACGGATCACTTCGGGTTCCTGCGTCTCTGGCGGTGGCGTCCCGGCCGCAAGCCTCTTCGGCGGACGCACCACCATCACTTCGCGCCCGGCTGACGGCGACAGCGATCCGGCGCGCGCCAGCGCGGCGAGCAGCGTCATTTCACCGTTCAGTTGATACTCGCCGGGCGACCGCACCTCACCCATGATCAGAATCCGCTGACTGCGGTAGGTCTCGATGCCGACCGCCACCTGCGGATTCTTGAGATAGCCGTCGGCGAGCTGCTTGCGCAGCTCGAGTTCGAGTGCCCGCAACGACAGTCCACCAGCGGTCAGTCTGCCGAGCTGTGGGTAGGTGAACGACCCATCCTGGTCGACGGTGAATCGTCCCGACAACTCGGCTTCGCCGAAGACCGTGATGGTAATCACGTCCTGGGCGCCGATGATGTAGTCGGTCTGGGCACCGGCGGTCCGGGCGACCGTCAACACCACCAGCAGGATCAACGAAATCAAAGGTTGCTTCATGACATTCACTGCGGCGATCCGTAGCTGACAGACGCGCCGACGCGCAGTCCGTTGAAGCTGCGAACCGCAGAGGAGGAATTACGCTCGGAGTAGTTGACGTCGACGCCGATACTCCCGGTGTCGCCCACGCGGTAGCGAATACCGCCGCCGTACACATAGCCGCGGTCGACGCGATCAGGGAGCGCCGCACCCGTGGCGACCCGCCGGTAGCCGAGCCACTGCGTGCCGGTGCGCGCCAGCAGATCCCAGCTGGTGGTCACGCGCTGCGTCACCTGCAGGTTGAGATCGGTGAGCGCGTAGTACGGCGTCGTCACTTCGTACGAGTAGGTAATGTCTCTGTTGACGCGCGTCGCGAACTGCGTCGCCCGCAGCACATACCGCGCGTCGACGGCGGCGATGATGCCGTTGAAGTCCGGCGTCGCGCTATCGAGCACGTCGAAACGCCTGAATCCGACCGACGCCTTGCCCGAGATCAGCGCGAACGGCTTCAGTTCGAAACCGGCCAGCACGCGGACGCTGTCGGCGTTTCGCGAAGCCTCCGTGTCGAACCGATCCTGAATCCCTTCGCCGTTCACGACCAGCGTGGTCAGCGGCGTGAGCGCGTAGCGGAACTGCAGCTGCTCCGTGTCCGTACGCCGGTCGAGTACCTGCGCGAGGTCGATCCCGAAGAACGTCTGATTTTCGTCGTAGGCCAGAATCTCGCGCGATCCCGTGACCACCAGTGACGACTTGCCACCGAGCCTGATGCGCGAGCCGAGGCGTCCATGCGTGGTGCGCCGACGCGCGCGCGCGTCGATCTCGAAGCCGGGCCGGACGCGCGAGTTCGAGTAGCTGCCGCCGACAAACGGCGCCACGCGATTCATCGGCATGTCGATCTGCGCTTCGACGTTCGAGTTCCAGGCGCGCTGGTTCTCGTACTCACGGTAATAGAGGTACTGCCCTGTGGCCTTGCCAGACACCTGCGCTCGGCCGGCCCGACTCCAGTACGACACGCCCGGTCCGAGAGCCGCCGTGGTGTCGCGCTTCGGGTCGGTCTCCTCGTTGAACACGTTGCTGTCGATTCCGATATCAGAGACAACGAGATAGGGCGTGAAACGCAACACGCCCATGCGGAACCGGGCATCGTCACCCGGCTGGGCGTCGGCCTGCTGGGCGCTCGCTGGCGCTGGCAGTGCTACGCACAACGCCAGCAACAGCAGCAGACGGCCGAGACAGGTCGCGATGTAGAGACGTCGCGATGTCGAGATGTCGCGATGTTGCGATGTTGCGATGTTGCGATGTGGGGAGGCGGAGATGACGAGCTGTAGGGACCGCGCGTTGTCGCGATGGAGCGCGCTGACGGGGAACTCGTCGAGACGTCCGGCCACGCGCAGAGGCGCAGCCGGACCCGAGAACGAAACTAGCGGGACGGAGTCGCTGCGCCGGTCGTGACGATACCGGCCGT
>CADEEX010000491.1 GCA_902826465.1 uncultured Acidobacteriota bacterium | reverse complement strand
GTGCGGGGGCCGCGACGCGGCGAGCCGATGACGCGGCACCGCCCTTTGCGCGCTCCCAGCGATTCGGTACCTTGCGCACCTCGTACGCGAGGCGCTTGATGTTGAGCAGGTGCATCGGCGAGATGTTGTCGGACGTGATGTTGCCGCCATAGCCGCCGCACCCGAGCGTCATCGCTGGCGCCAGGCCGGTGGTGAGTCCAATCGACCCGAAGGTGGACGGCGTGTTCACCGAGATGCGGAACGCCGGCTTCTTGAGGCCGAACTCGAGAATGATCTGCTCGTTCTGCGAGTGGATCGACATGGTGTGCCCCATGCCGCCGTAGCGCAGAATCTGCTTGCAGCGCTCGCACGCCTCGCGCCAGTCGCGCACCACGTAGAACGACAGCACCGGACACAGCTTCTCGATGGAGAGCGGATAGTCGCGTCCCACGCCGCTCAGTGGCGCCAACAACACGCGCGTGTCGTCGGGAACGGTAACGCCGCACTTCCCGGCGATATACACGGCCGACTTGCCGACCAGCGCCGGATTCGGCAGGCGCTGCGCCGTGATCAGCACCTTGGTGACTTTTTCGGTCTCTTCCTTCGACAGGAAGTAGCCGCCCTGCGCCTGGAACTCGCGCTTCACCGCTTCGGCGATCGATTCGTCGACCACAACCGAGTTCTCTGACGAGCAGAGCACGCCGTTGTCGAACGTTTTTCCGGTGATGATGTCGCGGACCGCTTTCGGGATTTCAGCGGAGCGCTCGATGTACGCCGGCGCGTTGCCAGGGCCCACACCGTACGCGGGCTTGCCGGCGCTGTAGGCGGCGCGCACCAGGCCCATACCGCCAGTCGCGAGAATCACCGCGACGTCGCGGTGCTTCATCAGCTCCTGCGTCCCCTCGAGCGTCACCGTCGTCATCCAGTTGATGGTGCCCTTGGGAGCACCGGCGCGGACAGCCGCTTCTTCGAGCACCTCCGCGACGCGCGTAATGCACTTCACGGCGGAGGGATGCGGGCTGAGCACAATCGGGCAGCGCGCCTTGAGCGCGATCAGGATCTTGTAGATAGCGGTGGAGGTGGGGTTCGTGGACGGCACGATGCCGGCGACGACGCCGAACGGTTCGGCGATGTCGATGACGCGGCGATCCTCGTGGCGGGCGACGACGCCGACGGTCTTCATCGGCCGGATGAACTCGTAGACCCTCTCTGAGGCGAACAGGTTCTTCTGAATCTTGTCTTCGTAGACGCCGAAGCCCGTTTCGTCGATGGCCATGCGGGCGAAGGCTTCGGCCTGAGGCGTGGCAGCGGCGGCCACGGCGTCGACGATGGCGTCGATGCGCTCCTGGGAGAATTCGGCGAGCTCCGGCCACGCCGCCTTGGCGCGGGTGGCCAGTTCGCGTGCCTCGGCGATGGACGCCAGGTCGCGATTTGATTGTGGAGATGAAGGCGCTTCAGCCACGGGCGGACGCTATCCCTTGGGCAGTATGCGTTCCACTTCCGAGTGCGGGCGCGGGATGACGTGTACGGACACCAGCTCGCCCACCCTGCGGGCGGCAGCGGCGCCGGCGTCGGTGGCGGCTTTGACCGCGCCGACATCGCCCCGCACCATCACCGTGACATAGGCCGCCCCGATGTATTCCTTGCCGACGAGCACGACGTTGGCCGCTTTGACCATGGCATCGGCGGCTTCGACCGCGCCGATGAACCCCTTCGTTTCGACTAACCCCAGCGCTTCGTGTGGCATGCGGACTCCTGTGTGCTGCGCGAAAAACTCTAACACAGCGTCGGCGCGCATTGCGTGGCGTGTGCGAGATCCGGTACGATCGCGCGTTGGTTTACTCCCGACGTTACGGAGCAGAGATGATTCGAAATCGTGTGCGCCTGTCTGTGTGCTCGCTGGGTCTCGCGGGGCTGGCCTTCGTGGTCGGCTGCGGCAGCAATGAAAGCCAGGAGGCGCCGGTCGCCACCCCGAGCGTCACCCTCAGTCACGACCGCGTGCCGGCCGGGAGCCCGCTCGAGATCACCTACAAGTTCACCGTCGCCGAAGGCGCCTCGTTCAATGAAGACTTCCGCGTGTTCGCGCACGTGGTGGACGCGGACGAAGAGCAGATGTGGACCGACGATCACGACCCGGCGATTCCGACGTCGCAGTGGAAGCCGGGGCAGGTCGTCGAATACACACGCACCATCTTCGTGCCGGTGTTCCCGTATGTCGGCGACGCCACCATTCAGATCGGGCTGCATTCGCTCAAGGATCAGCGCCGGTTGACGCTGAGCGGCGAAGACGTGGGGCAGAAGGGCTACAAGGTGGCGCGCATGCAGTTGCTGCCGCCGAGCGACAACCTGTTCACGGTGTTCAAGGATGGCTGGAACCCGTCCGAAGGGGCCACGAACGATCCGTCGGTGGAATGGCAGTGGACGAAGAAGCAGGCGACGCTCGCGTTCAAGAACCCGAAGAAAGACGCCGTGCTGTATCTCGAGATCGACAGCCCGGGCAAAGAGCTGCACGGACCGCAGAAGGTGACGCTCGTGCTCGGCGGCCAGACGGTGCAGGAGCTGACGGTGTCGCCGGAGCAGGCGCGCGTGCTGCACAAAGTGAAGCTGCCGGGCGCGCTGATGGGCGCGGGCGAACTCGCCGAGCTGCAGATTCTGGTCGACCAGAGCTTCGTGCCGCAGACGGTGACCAACGGCGCCAGCAAAGATTTCCGCGAGCTCGGCATCCGCGTGTTCCACGCGTACGTGGATCCGCGCTAGTCGGAGTCCCTGCGCGACGCCGGCCGCGCACACCGCCCGCCGTTCGCCTTCGGGCGGACCAAGCCGACGCCTGAGCCCGCACGGCGCGACGCCGGATTCGTGTCGTCGAACCGGGTCGCGAGCCGGGAAGGCGCTCGGTGCTCGTACCCTTGCGCACCCGCGGACGACTAGCGGGTGGACCGACCACCAGTCGATCGCGTCATCACCGACGGTGGTGATGCGCGTCACGCCGGATCGCGCAGGCCGAAGTCGTCGCGAGGAATCGCGCCGCCCGCCTTCCAGTTGTTGGCGTCGGCTCGCTCCCACGGTGTCGCCGCCACGAATCCGGCGTCGCGCACCGCCCGCTGTCGTCGCGACGTTTCACGGCCATCGTCGAGGGGGGCAGCAGCGCCGGCGAGGGGATCCAGGCTCGCGGTCGTGGGGGTACACG
>CADEEX010000490.1 GCA_902826465.1 uncultured Acidobacteriota bacterium | reverse complement strand
TTGACGGCTGGAATATTGCGCGAATCCTCGAGCGCCCGTCTCAACGTGATCGCTCCTTCGTACTTGTGGTCGTAGTTCTGTGGCTGATACAGCGGCTGGTTCGGACCAGCGACCCAGCTGCTCGGCTCGTCGATGAGAATCGAGGAAGCGGTAAAGCCGCGATCGATCGCCGCGGTATAGACGAGCGGCTTGAACGTCGAACCCAGTTGTCGATAGGCCTGGATTGCCCGGTTGAACTTGCTGCGCGCGAAGTCCCATCCCCCGACCATGGCCTTCACCTGTCCGGTACGGTTGTCGATGGCTACGAGCGCTCCTTCGACGAGCGGCGTCTGCTCGAGAGACACCGACAGGGTGGATCCGGCGTCGTCGACGGCGTTGACCTCGACCTCGATGAGGTCGCCTGGTTTGAGGAAGTCGGCTGCTGACGTCCGCCGGGTCCATCCGAACCCCTCACGCGTGAGATCGGCGTGATAGCGACCGATGGCCAGTCTGGCGCCGCTCGCCGGTGCCGGCTTCCCGAGTGCGACGACGACCGCCGGCACGACGTCGCCGACGTTCATGGCACGAGCCCAGCGGTCGTCCTTGTAGGTGTCGAGCGCGCGTCCCTCGGCCAGGATGTTGCGTCGCGGCTTGCGGTAACCGCGTCGCTTGTCGATGCGCCGGAGACCATCCCGCATGGCCTGATTCGCCGCGCTCTGCAGCTTCATGTCGAGCGTGGTCTGCACGACCATGCCACTCTCGTAAAGGGCCTTGGCACCGTAGTCGCGTTCGATCTGCTTGCGGACCTCCTCAAGGAAGAACGGCGCGATCGTGCGTTCGGCCTGCAGTTGTCCGCGCACGACAATGGGCTGGCTGTTGGCCTCGGTGGCCTGCGACTGTGTGATGTAGCCCTCGTCGGCCATGCGCTGGAGCACATAACCGCGGCGCCGCTTCGCGGCGTCCATGTTCACGAACGGACTCTGCCGCGCCGGCGACTGTACGATGCCCGCCAGCAGCGCAGCCTCTTCAAGGGTCAGGTCCTTCGCCGACTTGGCGAAATACAACCGCGCTGCCGACTCAATGCCGTAGGTGCCGTGGCCGAACAGCATCTGGTTGGCATAGAAGGTCAGAATTTCCGGCTTGGTGTAGCGCTTCTCGATCTGCAGCGCGACGATGATCTCTTTGATCTTGCGCTCCGGGCTGGTATCGCCGATCTGGTACCCGACCCGTTCGGCGAACAGCGTGCGCGCCAGCTGCTGCGTCAGGGTGCTGGCACCGGCAGGGCGGATGCGACGATGGTTGAGCAGTGCCTGGACGGCCTCGAAGCCGTCTTTCCCGAGACGGAGCGCGATCGCGGTGGGGCTGAGTCCCACGTGCGAGTTGAAACCGGCATCTTCGGCGGCGATCAGCGCCTCGCGGAAGCGCGGCGAGATGTCGTCGTAGCTGACGACCAGCCGGCGCTGCACGGCGAATTCTCCGAGCACCTCGCCGCCGGAAGCGTAGACGCGGGTGATGGTGCTTGGGCTGTAGTGGTCGAGCGCAGAGATCTCAGGCAGATCGCCTGAATAGGCGAGGAGCACACCTGACAGAACGCCAAGCATCGCCACCACGACGAAGAGGGCGGCGATGCCGGCGGTTCTCGCGACGCGAACGACGTAGCTGGCCAACAGCCAATGTTACCGCCGGCGGCCTTGTGCGCGCCCGCCGTTATTCGATCCCGATGGCTGAGCGCTGCCGCTCGATCCGGCCGGCGAGGGGCGTTCCGAACGACGTGTCGCCCGCGCCTGGCCCGCCGGTCGCTGCTGCGGTTGGGTCGCGCGCGCGTCTGGTGGCGGCTGGGCTGCGCGCGGAGGCGCTGACGTGGCCGGACGCGGCCGTGCGTACCCGGTCTGTCCCCTGTCGCGCGGCGGGGGCGGAGCCGCCGGCGTGGCGGCACCGGGCGCCCGTCGCTCGTCCGAACGCGTGTCGATGCCGCGGCGCTGGCGACCTGATCGCTCGACCCCTGGCGGTGTCGCAGGAACAGGCGTTGAGTACGTCACTGCCGGCGACGCGCCGCGTGGACTGTTCCGAGGAACGGCGACATTGTCTGGCCGCCCGGTTCCCGTGCGGCCGCTCGTTCTTCCGGCGTTGGAACTGCGATCGGGAAATCCAGACGACGGGCGGTTCGTGCGTGGCACGTCCCAGCCAGTGGAGGTATTGGTGCGGCCGCGAGGGTATCCGGTGACGCCGCGATCGTTGCCGCTGTTTCGTCGTGGTGGGGCGAGCGGCGCGGTCGATTGGATGACAAACGATGTCCGCGGCGGAATGGTTCTCGCCGAGTACTGGCGGACATTCCACCGTGGCCGGCCGAAGTCGTTACGGTCGACCACGGTCCAGCCGTTCCATCGCGATCCGCCGAACACCGAGAGTGCGAAGACCGGGCGATTGTTGAAACCAAGCGGCGACCAGGACACATATCCCGGCGCCGTTCCCCACGACACCCACGCCGGCCCCCATTGCCGGCCGGGAATCCAGAACCACCGGCTCCGCTGATACCCCCAGCGCCCGTAGTGATGCGTCGGCCAGGCCCACGGTCCAGCACCGATCCAGGTCCAGCCGTATGCGGGCACCGACGACCAGTAGCCATTGTCGTACGGTTGCCAATCAGCCGCGACGTTCGGATACCAGACGTTGCCGTACGACGCCTCGTTCTGCCAGCTGCCGTACTGATCGAGCGCGTTGCCATACATGCGCAGGTCAGGTGGCAGGTACTGCGCCGACTGGCTGCCAACGCGGTCGCGGCGGAGCGAGGCGGCCCACAGGTCGAAGTCGTCCAGTCGCGCCGAGTTGAAGCCGCGCGGATAGGTCGGTGTCGCACCGTCGTACGCCACACTCTGCTCGCCGGCGCGCAGGGTCGTCGCGCCGCGGTCATTGGTCAACGTACCGGATCCGCGGATGATCTCGAAGAGGGTCTGCATGCCGGACGGCGTGCCGGACATCGCCAGCCGGTACTCGCCAGGCGCAAACATCGCGGCGGACGCCATCGGGGTGTCGATGGTCAGCGGTCCGCTGTCGCGCGCGCCACCGCCGCCTGCCACCATGAGCAGCAGTCGCCCTTCGCTCAGCCGGTAGAGCGCTGGCGACAGCAGTTCGAATGTCGAGAACTCGTCGAGGTTGAGCGCGGACCCATCGGGGAACAGGATCTGGAGTCGGCCGCGGTCCGTGCGCA
>CADEEX010000489.1 GCA_902826465.1 uncultured Acidobacteriota bacterium | reverse complement strand
CGAACTGTCGAAGATGGCTGTGACCCGGCACCATCGCGGGGCGGGCATCGGCCGCGTCTTGCTGCGCGCCGCCATCGACTGCTTCAAGCAGACCGGCGCCAAGACGCTCTTCCTCGAGTCGAACAGCGTCCTCACACCGGCGCTGACGCTCTACGAGTCTCACGGCTTTCGTCATGCCGCGCGACCCGAAGGCCCCTCGCACTATCATCGTTCCGACGTCTACATGGTGTATCAGCCGCCAGAAGACGGCGAGCGCTGACCACGTGTAACGGCGATCGCTGCGACGAACACACCACCCACAACCGCCAGCGTGCCGACTCCCGCCAGCTGAATCCACTCCGCGTGCCCGGAAGGAAGCATGACGGCTGCGAGTCCGATGACGGCAGTCACGACGGCGCCAAGGACGCCGCGCATGATCAGGTCGAAGGTGGACAGCGTCTGGGGCAATTCCAGTGGCGCATCGACCGTAAAGTGAGGCTCGCGCACACCAGGCGGCACAAAGCGCGCGAGCATCACCAGGCCTGGCACACCGACAACCATCGTTGCGAGGTAGAACGCGGGCCAGCCCATGGCATGCACCGCAAAGCCGGTGACAGGACCCGCAATCAATCGAGGCAGCGCGAACAGACTCGAGAACAGCGCGTACTGCGTGGCAGAGAACCGCTTCTCCGTCAGCCGCAGTAGCAGCACTGAGAACGCCCCGGTACCGAGCCCCGACGTCAACAGTTCAAAGCTGGTCGCGGCGTACATCAGCGGCAGATCCGGCGCGCTCGCGCGTGCAAGCAGGAAGTAGCCGGCATTCGAGAAGATCTGGAGCAGGCCGAACACCCACAAGCCATTGCCCAGTCCGACTATTGTTGTGATCCACCCACCGAGTAGCGCGCCCGCCATGGTCGCGACCAGACCGACCGTTGCGAGCGCCAGGCCGCGATGGTCTGCCGTGTAGCCCATGTCAATCAGGAACGGACGCGTCAGAGCCTGCGCGAGCTGATCGGCCAGCTTGTAGGAGACGACAAACGCCAGGATCTCGAGCGCCCGCGGCCTCGAGAGAAATCCGACAAACGGCTGCCACACCGCGTCGCGTAGCGTCGCCGGTGGTCGGACGGCTTCGTCCGGCTCTGGCGATTTCCAGGTGAGCACGAGCATCGGCAGATACACCAGCGCCAGCAGCACGTTCACCGCCGGCCAGCCCCACCGCGCGGCGAGGCTGATCGACGCGCCGCCCGAGAGCGCCATGGCGGCCCGGTACATCGCCGTGCGTGGACCAGCCGCTGCACCCTGCTCGTCCGGCCGCAACACATCGACGGCGTAGGCGTCGTAAGCGATGTCCTGCGAGGCGGACGCCAGTGCCGTTGTTAGCGCGATGGCACCAACGACCCAGATCGCGTCGGGACGGCTGCCCACGCCAGCGAGCAGCAATCCACACACCATGAGTGCAACCTGCGTGATGGCGATCCAGCCGCGGCGGCGTCCCCAGAACGGCGGCGCATACCGATCGAGGAAGGGCGACCAGACCACCTTGAAGGCCCAGGGCGCCTGCGCCAGCGTCACGATACCGACGACGCGCAGGTCGACGCCGATGTCGCGCATCCAGTCCGGAATCGCGTACCAGACGAGGCCGAGTGGGAGCCCGGAAGAAAAGGAGAGGAGGGTGACGGCCATCGTGCGCGGCGAGCGCAACGCCGCGATGAGTGCGGCGATACCGTGACGCCGGCCGCGTTGAGGGCTCACGCGATCATTGCGCCTGACACCGCACTAGTTTCTGGCGAGCTTACGCACCATGTGCCCAGTGACGAGGCCGCTCTCGGTCTTGCCTGGCACGGTCTCGCCGACATAGATGTTGCCCTGGCGATCAACAGCCACCCCTTCGGCCAGCGTCAGGTTGCTGATGGAATGCGTGATCGAACCGTCCACCGCACTGCCAACAAACAGTCGCATCCGGTCGTTGTAGTCGACGACGTACAGCGTGTCGTCCGGTGCGATGAATATGCCGCTCGGCGATCCGAACTGCGTCCACTGATCGATGAAGGTACCTTCCTGATCGAAGATCTGGATGCGCTTGTTCGATCGGTCGCCCACCAGCAACCGGCCGCGCTGGTCGAAGACCAGTGTGTGCGGCACGTCGAACTCGCCAGGGCCGGTGCCCTTCCTGCCCCAGGCCTTGATGAAGCGGCCGTCTTTCGCGAACTTGACGATGCGCGAATTGACGTGGCCGTCGGCGACGAAGATATCGCCGCTCGGCGCCACCGCCACGTCGGTCGGTCCGTTGAAGGTGTCAGCGGTGTTGCCCGAGACGCCGGCAGTGCCAAGTGTCATCACCAACTGACCGTCGCGTGTGTACTTGAACACCTGTTGGCCCTTGCCGTCACGGGCGCGACCGTCGGTGATCCAGAGAAATCCGTAGCGATCGACACGCATGCCGTGCGGCCAGACGAACAGTTTCGAGCCCCACGTCTTGACGACACGGCCGGAGGGGTCGAACTCGACAATGGGCGGCTGGCCGCGATGGAATGCGTAAATGCGCTCCGCGGAGTCGATGGCAACGCCCGGCACCTCGCCCCACGTCATCCCGTCTGGCAGGACACCCCAGTCGTCGACGAGGTGATACGGCTGCTGCGCGATTGGCGCCACCGTGTGAGCCGTCGCCGCACACGCGACGACAAGCGCGACCAGAACCACCCGCTTCATCGCGAAAATTATAGTCGTCATCGATTGCATTTCGCCTCCGATCGCGTCGATGGCACAATCGAGCGATGCGATCTGTGCTCGCCGTCGCGATTGGGCTCGCGTTGCTGGCGCACACGGCCGTCGGCGCCTGGGGCGTCGCCGGCCATCGCGTGATCGCGCGTGTGGCGATCGCGACGCTTCCGTCAACGGTCCCGGCGTTTCTGAAAGAGCAGATCGACTGGATCGGCGTCCGCTCGATTACTCCCGACAGCTATCGCGCCGCCAGCGAGCCGTTCATCAAGATGGCGGAAGACCCGAGTCACGAGTGGCACCTCGAGCAGGTGACGTTCCTGAAGTCGATCCCTCGGTCGCGCGTCGAGTTCATCGCCGCGGTCTACGACGAACAGCGTCGGGTCGCGACGACGAATCCGGCGCTGGCGCGGACGATCAACGTCACGGGGACAGGCCTGCTGCCCTATACCACCATCGAAATCTACGAGCGGCTGAAGGTCACGTTCAGGA
>CADEEX010000488.1 GCA_902826465.1 uncultured Acidobacteriota bacterium | reverse complement strand
ACAGGTCTGGTGAAACGGCGTAGTCGCGATACATCGTCGATGGAGAATAGTGGCTCTCAGCCTTGTCCAAGGTCACGAAGAATAGGCAGCTCTTGGTTACTGGGTCGAAGCTCACGCCTTCGCGCAGGCGGTTCTGACGTTCGAAGGTCATTCGTCCAAACGCCGCAAGGATTTCGTCGAGCGAGGCTCTCGCGTGGACGGCCAGAGGAACGCGATGCGACCACTGCATGTGATCGTCCAGCGGTTCGGTCATGTGGTCCGCTCTGTCTTCCAATAGTTGAAAGAGCTCACGAAGTTCGCCAACTAGCGCAGGGTGCTGTCGTAGTCGATCGAGTGACTCCGCCAGCGACGTCATCGTTGGGTCCGGGCCCCAGACGGACAAGTGAAGTCCCATCAACGCTCGAGCTACTGTATTGTCAGGCGAGAGCTCACTGTCGGAAAGATGTCCCGCAAGTGCGCGCTGGTAGAGATTCAGGCGATGTGGGTCGTCGAGATGTAGAAGGCGCGAGATAGCCCTTGAAACACGAGCTTCGGTCGGACCTTCAGCCCCCGTTGGCAATCCGGCTTCGCGGCGGAGCCGCGACCATGTCCAGCCGGTCGAGCGATACACGTCGCTAATGTCCAGCGCAGCGTCACGGATGAAATCGCCCAGGCCTATCGTCGTTGGATCCGTCCCGGCGAGCCGTCGTGCGTCTGCCATGCCTCGAAGCTCAATGACGAGGCCAGCGAAGGTCGCACCCAGGCTGGTTTTGACGTTCTCAAGAACGATGGCCGAGGAGACCCGGTCGAGCTGAATCGCGCAACCAGACGGAAGCTTTGGGAAGCCCTGTTCAATTTCCCGAATGACGTCCGACCGAGTCCCCCCAAGTAGCGCACGGAAACGAAGGTCGAAACGAAATCGGCGATTCGTCCCTCCAATGAAGTCGAGCACGGTCAGGCACGGCTTATTGTCAGCGCGCCTGAGACCTCGACCAAGCTGCTGCAGGAAGACGAGGGCGCTTTCGGTGGGGCGTAAAAAAAGAACTGTATCGATCTCGGGGACGTCGACGCCTTCATTGAAGAGGTCAACGCAGAAGATCACATTCACTCGTCCGTCTCGAAGATCGCGGAGAGCGGTCTCGCGGTCGTTCGCGGGCGTCTCGGTTGACACGGCGATCGATGGCAGACCGCGGCGCGTGAATTCGCGCGCCATAAACCTGGAGTGGGCAACGCTGACGCAGAACCCAAGCGCTCGCATCGCGCGTGGATTGGTGACCTTGTCGTAAACAGCCTGCAGGATCAGCGCAACACGAGCCTGGTCTCCGGTGTACACCTTCTCGATCGCGGCGACGTCGTAGCCGCGGCGCGACCATTGAACGCGCGCCAAATCGGTGCCGTCGTGCATTCCGAAATACTGAAAAGGGCACAGCAGTCCCCGGTCCAGCGCATCCCAAAGCCGCAGCTCAACTGCGATTCGTCCATCGAACCAATCGAGCACGCTCTTGCCATCTGTCCGTTCAGGCGTGGCCGTCAGTCCGAGCATCACTCGTGGACGCAAGTGCCGAAGCAAACGTTCGTAGGTAGGCGCTGCGGCGTGGTGGAACTCGTCGACGACGACCACATCGAACGCGTCTGGTGCGATCGCGTTGAGGTCGATCTGCGACAAAGACTGGACGGACGCGAAGATGTGACGGCCCTCCGTCGGACGATGGCCATCGACGAGTAGTTCGCCGAATGAGCCGTCGCGCAGGACCGTTCGGTAGGCAACGAGACTCTGCGCGAGGATCTCTTTTCGGTGCGCCACAAAGAGGAGACTCAGAGATCCGTGCTGCTCGCGAAGCCGCCGGTAGTCGAACGCAGCGACGAGCGTCTTTCCTGTGCCGGTAGCGGCGACCACCAGATTTCGGTAGCGATGATGGCGTTCTCGCTCCGCCTCAAGCCTCTGAAGCATTTCGCGCTGGAAGGGCCACGGCTGCAGGTCAAAATGAAACGCCAGCGGCGACTCGGATGCCGAGGTGGCGCTGACCGCGCGGTCAAAACGCTCTGAGTCGCGCGCCGGATCGTAGGGCTCATAGTCGGGGTCGGCCCAGTAGCTCTCGAAGGCCGCCGTGAACTTCGCGATCAGATCTGGCGTCGACGCCTGCGCCAATCGCACGTTCCACTCGACGCCGTCGATCATGGCGCTGTGCGTCAGGTTGGAGGAGCCGATGAACGCCGTCGAGTAGCCGGAGAACCGTTCGAAAAGCCACGCCTTGGCATGAAGTCTGGTGGTTCTCGTGTCGTAAGACACTTTGACTTCTGCGCCGATAGAAACGAGCCAGTCGAGTGCTCGTCGTTCTGTGGAGCCGGTGTACACCGTTGTAATGACGCGGAGCGGCCGGTTCTCGTGACGATGCGCCTCGAGCGCAGGGCGGAATGTACGGAGGCCATTCCACCGAATGAATGCGCACAACAAATCAATGCGATCCGCAGAATGGATCTCCCGCTCGATGGCTGCTCCGACGGACGGTTCGCCCCGAGCATTCACGAGCAAGTCCGGAGAGGACAGCGGCACAAGCGGTTGTGGCGTAGCCGCAGACAGTGCAGCAACGCGAGTGAGCGAGCGAACTTCGCGCAGCACGCTCAATGGACTGACCAGGGCGTCGTCAGCGCCGATTGAGTCCGTGCCTTGTTCGTCGCGCATCCACATGAGGAGCGCGTTGCAGATATCCACCTGCCGGGACAGTCGTTCGTCTTCAGGGACTGAGCGAAGCGCTCGCTCGATGAGCTTTCGAATGTGGTCGGCGATGGCGAGATGTGCATCCGCCGCATCGGCGGCGGTGATCTCGACGCGAGCGGGCGGAAGGCCTGCGAGCAGTTGCTTCAGTTCCTCAGTGAGGAGCTGCTCGTACAGGCCGGAGACAGGCTCAGGCGACACGCGCGGCCAAGTGTAGCGCTGTCGGCGGCCTTTTCAGCTTGATGCTCCGCCCTGCGCTCCGCCTCGCCGGAGCATGGCGTGTGGTCGGTGGCGGCGATCCGTCGGCGCAGGTTCGATACACGCGACCGGAAGGCGTCCGGCGCGATTCCTGCGCTCGACTTCGGCCTGCGCGATCCACGTCGTTAAGATATTCACAGGCGGTGCGGGCGTGATCGACTGGCGCCTGAGAAACCCGATAGTCGAGAGCCAATCCGAAGGAGAGTGAGCGCCGGACGGCTTCCCGAACCTGCGACTCGGATC
>CADEEX010000487.1:2012-3218 GCA_902826465.1 uncultured Acidobacteriota bacterium | reverse complement strand
AGAAGTCGAACCCGTTCCCGAAGTCGATCTTCGAGAACGTCGCCTACGGCCTGCGAATCAACCGCATGACGGGGTCGCGCGACGAACTGAGCGGCCGCGTCGAACACAGCCTCAAGGCGGCGGCCATCTGGGACGAGGTCAAGGATCGCCTGCACACGTCAGCGCTGGCGCTGTCGGGCGGCCAGCAGCAGCGTCTGTGCATCGCACGGGCACTGGCCATCGAGCCGGAAATCCTGCTGATGGACGAACCGGCCTCGGCGCTCGACCCGATTGCCACGCAGCGCATCGAAGAACTGATCTATCAGCTCAAGAGCCGCTACACGATCGTGATCGTGACGCACAACATGCAGCAGGCGGCGCGCGTGTCCGACGTGACCGCGTTCTTCTGGCTCGGCAAGTTGATTGAGTGCGAACGGACCGACAAGATCTTCACCGCCCCGTCGCAAAAGCTCACCGAAGACTACGTCACCGGAAGGTTCGGCTAATGGAGCAGGCGCAGAAAGTCACGCGGCACTTCCAGGAGGAACTCGAACAACTCAAGGCGCGGCTGCTCGAGATGGGGGGCCTCGCCGAAGAGCGCGTGCGCCTTTCGGTGAAAGGACTCGTGGAGCGCGACCACGAGTTGATTGACAGCGTGCTGGTCGGCGACCAGCCGATCAACCGTCTGCACATCGAAATCGACAACCGCTGCTTCACGCTGCTGGCGCTTCGTCAGCCCATGGCCGCCGACCTGCGGACCATCGTCTCGGCGGTCAAGATCAATACCGACCTCGAGCGGGTCGGCGATCTGGCGGTGAACATTGCCGAAGCGGCACGACGCTACGCGTCGCACGCGCCGGTCAAGAAGCTGCTCGACATCCCGCGCATGGCCGGCATCGCGCAATCGATGCTGCGCGATGCACTCGACGCCTTCGTGCGCCGCGACATCGCCCTCGCCCAGCAGGTGCTCAACGAGGACGACAAGCTCGATAGCCTGAAGACGCAGATTTTCCGCGAACTGCTCACCTACATGCTGCAGGACCCGGCGACGATCGAACCGGCGCTCGACCTGATCCTGGTCTCGCGTCACCTCGAACGTATTGGCGACCACGCCACCAATGTCGCCGAAGACGTCATCTTCATCGTCTCGGCGCGCGACGTCCGCCACCACTCCGCCGACATCGGCCAGTCCTGACGCGCTGACGTTTCGGGTTGCGGCTGGCCTGT
>CADEEX010000487.1:0-1912 GCA_902826465.1 uncultured Acidobacteriota bacterium | reverse complement strand
AGAGCATGGCTGACACGCTGAGCATCGTCGATAACCGCACCGGCAAGCAGTACGAAGTGCCGATTCAGGACGGCACGATCCGGGCGATGGACCTGCGCCAGATCAAGAGCGGTCCGGAAGACTTCGGGCTGATGACGTACGACCCGGCGTTCACGAATACCGCGAACTGCCGCAGCGCGATCACCTACATCGACGGCGACAAGGGCGTGCTGCTGTATCGCGGCTACCCGATCGAGCAACTGGCCGAGGAGAGCGACTATCTCGAGACGGCGTACCTGCTGTTGAACGGTGAACTGCCGACCGCGGGACAGCAGCAGGCGTGGACGCAGCAGATCACGATGCACACGATGGTGCACGAGAACATCAAGAAGTTCATGGAGGGCTTCCGCTACGACGCCCATCCGATGGGCATGTTCCTCAGCACCGTTGGCGCCATGGCCACGTTCTACCCTGACGGCACGAAGATTTTCGACAAGGAGTCGCGCAACCTGCAGATGCACCGGCTCATCGCCAAGGTGCCGACTATCGCCGCATACGCCTACCGCCACATCGTCGGCCGCCCCTACATTTACCCTGACAACGACCTCAGCTTCACCGGCAACTTCCTGAACATGCTGTTCCGGATGCCGGCAGAAAAGTACCAGGCCAACCCGGTGCTGGCGCGCGCACTCGATGTGCTGTTCATCCTGCACGCCGATCACGAGCAGAACTGCAGCACCAGCGCGATGCGCGGCATCGGCAGTTCGCATGTCGATCCGTACTCGGCGCTGGCCGGTGCGGCGGCGGCGCTCTACGGCCCGCTGCACGGCGGCGCCAACGAAGCCGTGCTCCGCATGCTCAAGGAGATCGGATCGGTCGACAAGGTGCCAGACTTCATCAAGCGCGTGAAGTCAGGCGAGGCGCAGACGCGCCTCATGGGCTTCGGACACCGCGTCTACAAGTCGTACGATCCGCGCGCCAAGGTGATCAAGCGGATCGCCGACATGGTGTTCACGGTGACCGGCAAGAATCCGCTGCTCGAGATCGCGCTCGAACTCGAACGGATTGCGCTGCAGGACGAGTACTTCGTCAGCCGCAAGCTCTACCCGAACGTCGACTTCTACTCCGGCCTCATCTACCAGGCCATGGGCTTCCCCGTCGAAATGTTCCCCGTGCTGTTCGCTATTCCGCGCACGGCTGGCTGGCTGGCACAGTGGAACGAGATGCTCAACGACTCCGAACAGAAGATCGCGCGACCGCGGCAAATCTACACCGGCGCCGCCACGCGCAATTACGTGCCGCGCGATAAGCGGAAATAGATTTCCGGTTCCGGGTTCCACGGTTCCACGGTTCCACGGTTCCACGGTTCCGCGGTTCGATAGAATAGCGACTATGGCTGTCAGGACGTTCAGAGCACTCGCCTCTCTGGTTCTGGCAGCCTTTTTCTTTCAGCCCGCCAGCGCCCAGACATCGTTCGATTCCGCGAAGGCGTGGGTGCATCTGCAGCAGCTGGTCTCGCACGGCCCGCGGCCAGCCGGCTCCCCTGCCCTTCAGCGCAACCGCGACTACATCAAGGCACAGCTCGCGGCCATCGGCGTGCCTGTGGTCGAACAGGCGTGGGACGACGACACGCCGGCCGGCAAGGTCCACATGGTCAACCTGGTCGCGACCATTCCCGGCACCAGCCGCGACCGCATCATCGTGGCCGGCCACTACGACACGAAGCGCTTCCGCGACATCCGCTTCGTTGGCGCCAACGATGGCGGCAGCAGCGCGGCGTTTCTGATCGAGTTGGCGCGTGTGCTGAAGGCACGGCAGAACGCGGTGACGATGGAGCTGCTGTTTCTTGATGGTGAAGAAGCGGTCGTCGAGTGGCAGGGGCGCGATCACACGTATGGCAGCCGCCACTACGTCGCGAACGCACGACGCCCCT
>CADEEX010000486.1 GCA_902826465.1 uncultured Acidobacteriota bacterium | reverse complement strand
GCGGCGCCATGAAGGGCCGGGGCCTGATGACGCGCCCTTCGGGGTTCGTCATCGTGCCGCCTTCTTCGGCAAACTGCGCCGTGGGCAGGATCACGTGCGCATATCGCGCCGTTTCGGAGACGAAGAAGTCGGCAACGACGAGCGTGTCGAGCGACGCGAGACGACGTTCGATCAGCGACGCATCCGGCGCCGACACCACCGGATTCGACCCGACGATGAAGAGCGACCTGACGTCGGTGCCCAGCGCATCGAGCAGTTCGAACGCGGAGCGGCCGGCCTTCGGCATCTCCGTTTCAGCGATGTTCCAGATCGACGCGATGTAGTGGCGCGCCGCGGGGTCAGCAATGCTGCGATAGCCTGGCAGTTGGTCGGCCTTCTGCCCGTGTTCACGGCCACCCTGACCATTCCCCTGCCCGGTGAGGGTGCCGAAGCCGCTCGAGCGCTTGCCGACCGCGCCGAGCGCGAGCGCCACATTGATATACGAGAGCGCATTGTTGACGCCCTGCGCCTGCTGTTCGGGTCCGCGCGCGGTGATGATCATCGGCGCCTCGGCGCGCCCTAGCAGATGCGCCACCTCGACGATCGCCTGCTCCGGCACACCGGTGATGCGCTCGACTCGCTCGGGCCAGTAGCTGGCGGCCACGCGCCGGGCTTCGTCGAAGCCTTCGGTCCGCTCCTGCACGTAGGCGTCGTTGACGAAGCCGTCGCGAATGATCACGTGCAGCAGGCCGTTGGCCAGGGCCGCGTCGGTGCCCGGCCGGACCCGCAGGTGCTGGCTCGCCCACTGCGCCGTCGACGTGCGGCGAGGGTCGGCGACGATCAGGCGTCCGCCGTTTCGTTGTTGCGCCTCGAAGTACTGCATGATCGGCGGCATCGTCTCGGCGGGATTGCCGCCGACGAGCAGGATGACGGAGGCGTGCGCGATGTCTTCGAGCGGGAACGGCAGCCCGCGGTCGAGACCAAATGCCTTGTTCGCGGCGGCCGCTGCCGACGACATGCAGAAGCGGCCGTTGTAGTCGATGTTGGCGGTGCCAAGCGCGACGCGTGCAAACTTGCCGAGCAGATAGACCTTCTCGTTGGTGAGCGACCCGCCGCCGAAGACGCCGACCGCGTCACGTCCGTGCTGTTGCTGCGTCGCGGTGAATCGCCGGGCGATTTCGGCGAAGGCCTGATCCCACGAGACCGGCACGAGCGTTCCGTCCGCCGCACGCACCAGCGGCGACCGCAGGCGCTCGCCGTGCTGCAGGACCGCAGCCGCCGACCAGCCTTTCACGCACAGACCGCCCTTGTTGACCGGGAAATGGGCGTTCGGTTCAACGCGCGGGCCGTCGGCTTCGTTGAACAAATGGATGCCGCACTGCAACGCGCAGTAGGGGCAATGGGTGGCGGTGCTATCAGCAGACACGTCGACGAAGGAACTCCGCTCCCGGTAGAGCAAGCGATATGCCGAAGGCACCCTCCTGCGGCCAATCACTCGCCCTCACTGGAGAAACGGAGGTTGGCACGGAATCCACAAAGCGACACAACTGTCCGTTATCCACCAAGCCACCCACACGGATGTTGGCAATTCGGCGCGCCTCGAACCGGGGCTGGCCCGGCGGAGCTCTGGGAGAGCGGTTTTCCCCGCGCCAGGCCACGTTTCGACTCACGAGATTGTTGATTCTGATGGTGTCATCAACACATCGGTCTGCCTGAACGCCACTACCGACAGCGTTGTCGTCAAACCACTGCGCCCATTCGACTTTTCCTGACAGATCACTGCCCAGTGAAAGCCCATCCAGTGCCACGAAGACATTTTTGTCTCACCAAGTCATCTGCGCGACATCTTGGTACGGCACAACGGAGGCGTTTCCTTAGTCGCAGGCACGTTCCGGACGGGGCACACCTCTTGCTCCCTCATGAACAGGAGTCCCTATCGGATGAAACGACTCGTAGTCGTCGGCAACGGCATGGCGGGCGTCGCGTGCGTGGAGCAGATCCTCAAGCACAACCCACAGTTCGACATCACGATCTTCGGCGACGAGACACACGTCAACTACAACAGGATCATGTTGTCGTCGGTGCTCGCGGGCGAGAAGGCTTCTGACGAGATCGTGCTCAACGGTCTCGACTGGTATCAGAAGCATCACATTCAGCTCCGCGTCGGCGTACGCATCGTCGACATCGATCCGGTCGTCAAGACCGTGACCAGCGCTGATGGCTCGACCACGCCGTACGACACGCTGCTGCTCGCCACGGGCAGCAATGCATGGATGCCGCCGATTGCCGGGCTCAACAAGGACGGGGTCTTCGCGTTTCGCACGCTTGACGATACGCGAGCGCTCCTCGAACGTTCGCGCCCGGGATTGAAAGCCGTCGTCATTGGCGGTGGCCTGCTCGGCCTCGAAGCCGCACGCGGGCTCCAGGTGCAAGGATGCGACGTTACCGTCGTCCATCTGATGGGCACGTTGATGGAGCGTCAACTCGACCCGGACGGCGGCAACTACCTGTGCGGCAAGATGGAAGACCTTGGCATCAAGGTGATGCTCGGCAAAACGACGACGGCGATCCTCGGCATCGACCGCGTTGAAGGCGTGGCGCTGTCTGACGACACCTGCATGGACGCCGAACTGGTGGTCGTGGCCGCGGGGATCAGGCCAAACGTCGATCTGGCGTACAAGGCTGGCCTCTACGTGAACCGCGGGGTGGTCGTGAACGACCACATGGAAACCTCGGCGCCGGACATCTTCGCCGTCGGCGAGTGCGTCGAGCATCGCGGCGTCTGCTACGGGCTGGTGGCGCCGCTCTTCGAGCAGGCCAAGGTGCTGGCGGCCACGATGACGGGCCATAGGGGACCCACCTACGAAGGCACCATCAGCGCCTCGAAGCTCAAGATCATGGGCGTTGACGTCTTCTCTGCTGGCGACTGGAGCGGTCAGAATGCCGAACCGGTGCGCTTCGAGGATCGCGCGCTTGGTATCTACAAGAAGCTGACGGTGCGCGACGGCAAGCTGGCCGGTGTCATCCTGGTCGGCGACACCTCCGACAGCCACCGCTACATGGAGTGGCTGCGCACCGAGGAAGATCTCACACCGCAGCGCCGGCATCTGCTGTTCCCACCACCAGCGTCCGATGCCGGTCTCGATGTCGCGACCATGTCCGACGGCATGACGGTGTGCGGATGCGTCGGTGTCAGCAAGGGGCAGATCATCGAGGCGATTCACGACCGCGGCATCAACACC
>CADEEX010000485.1 GCA_902826465.1 uncultured Acidobacteriota bacterium | reverse complement strand
GTCGAGAAGTTTCACGCCTGGTGCGACTGCGGCGACAACATCGAGAGCCGGTTCTCGAAAGACGATCTGCTCACCAACATCATGATCTACTGGGTGACCGGCACCGGGTCATCGTCGACCCGCATCTATTACGAGAACCGCGTGGCGCGGCCGAATCCGGCGAGAGTGACGGTGCCGACCGCGTGCGCGCTGTTTCCGAAGGAGATTTCGGTGCCTCCCCGCGCGTGGGTGGCGGCGCGCTACAACCTGACGCGGTGGACGGTGATGCCGCAGGGGGGCCACTTCGCGGCGCTCGAGCAGCCGGCGCTGCTCGTCGACGACGTGCGCGCGTTCTTCCGGACGGTGCGATAGACCGCGCGTGTTGCCTCAGGCCTGAAGTCGCCGTCTTCAGTTGACCGGAGTCCGCCCCCACGGACGCATGGCGGGCGGATGCCGACTTCACCCGCGCATTGCGGGGTTCCCGCCCCGTTGGCGCGTTGATCCTCATGACCTCGAATCCGTTCCGTCCGGCTATCGGCGCGGCTGTTGTTCTCCTGTGCGCCCTTGCCGCGCACGCGCAAGCCGACGCGCCGACCATCGCCTTTGGCACCAAACACGCTCTGGCCCTCCGCGACAACGGCGATGTGCTGTCGTGGGGCGATAACGTGATGTGCCAGCTCGGTCGCCCCGCCGGCAACTCGGCAGCGACGCCGGCGCTGGTGATGCGCAACGGCAAAGAGATTGCCGCGGCATCTGAGCACAGTCTCGTGCTGACGACCGACGGCAAGGTCTACGGCTGGGGCATGAATGCCGAAGGGGTCCTCGGCGTCGGCGACACCTACGACAAGTGCGAAGGGCCGATGCTGGTGCCGTCGCTCGAGGGCAAGACCATCGCGCACATCGCGACCGGCTATGGCTTCTCGGTCGCGGTCACCGCTGAGGGCGACCTGTTCTGCGCGGGCGACAACTCGATGGCGCAGTGCGGCATCGCGCGCACGAGCCGACTCGACACCTTCACGGCGGTACCGTTTCCAGAACTCGCGGGCAACGTTGCGGACGTCAAGGCGGGACTCTTCCACACGCTGGTGCTCACGAAAGACCGGCGGCTCTACGCCTTCGGGCGTGGTCGCGATGGACAGCTTGGGAACGGCCGCACCGCGAACGGCTTCACGCTCGTCGCTGACATGACCGACGTGGTGTCGTTTGCCGCTGGCACCTGGCACAGCGTGGTGGCCAGAGCCGACGGCACTGTTTACGCCTGGGGCAACGGCAGCAAGTCGCAACTGTGCGACGGTCTTACCGCCAGCCGCACAATGCCCGCGAAGGTCGACTCGCTTCCGGCGCAGGTGAAGATTGTCGACGTGGCTGCAGGCGGACACAGCACGTTGCTGCGTGCCAGCAACGGCACTGTCTACGCGTGTGGAGACAATCAGTCGGGCCTCTTTGGCGTCAACGCGCCCGTGGTTCCGATGCCGACGACGATTCCAGTGAGCGGCGCCACGCGGATGGCGCTCGGCGGTGCCCACGCGGCAATCAGCACAGACGGCTGCGTCGTCAGGATGGCCGGGTCCAATGACTCGGGCATGATCGACGCCACTGGCAACTCAGGCACGCGGACATTCGGTCTCCGTGCCGGGCTGTCGCTCTGCGGTCCAAAGCCAACGACACCGCTCGCGAACCTGGTGCGGGTGCCGCCGAGCGGCGGTCAGTCAAACTGCTGGGCCACTCGAGTCGAGGAAGACTCTGCCGCCAGCCCTAAGTTTGCGGCGCTTCGCCAGACGATGCTGTCGGTGGAGGCGATGTTCAAGAACCACGCCGCGTTCATTGCCGCACCGGTGCCTGTCCGCTTCCGCACCTCGATCTCGATCTCCGAGGGAACGGGTCGGATGCACATCAAGGCAGTGCCGGAACGAAAGGCCGATGGCACGCGCCTGTGGATCGCCGGCTGTGAGGTGATTCCTCAGCTCGACCGCATCGGCGGTGCGATTGGGCAGCTGTCGATCTTCTTCAACTCGAATGAATCGCTCATCAACGCCGCAGGAACTGCGCCGGCTCTCACGAGTAATGTTGGTGCCTTCCCCGAGTACGGCGGCTGGGTGTTGATATCGAAAGGCGGTCGGCTGCCATGGATTCCGCAGACGCTCGACGACAAGCTGAATGCCGAGCTGACGAGGCGGGAACGAGCGCTGGCTGACTGGCTGAAGAGCGCGCAGAACCTGAAAGCGCCAGCGGCGGTAGACGTTGAGAAGACGTACGAAATGCTGAAGAAGAACGATCCGGCCGGCGCCGAGAAGTACCGGACGCAGATGGCGACGCTCGCCAACGACGTACGCCGGCGGCAGGAGGAGATTGTTCCGCCGACCACAGCCGCGCTCGAGAAACAGGTGGCCGACGTGCGGCAGTACCGGGCCACCTTCACGCGCGAGCAGTTGATGGCGCCGGCGGTGTGGGCCGACGTGTCTGGCAGCGGCCGTCGCGGACTGGATGCGAAGGTGTCCGAGGTGCGCAGCCGCGCCATTGCCTCGGCCGGTGCGGATCGTCAGGCGAGGCAGCAGGCACTCGAGCGCGTTGCCATCGACATCGGCGCGCTCAGCGCTGAATACGACCTGACCAACCTGACGCCAGGCGCCGCCGACAGGGCGATGCATGTGAAGGCCGATCCCGCGTTCCCGGTGACAGGTGATGCGCGTGTTCAGCTCATCATGGTCAGGTTCTTCTCTGATCCCGATCCGAAGCAGACGGCGCGCCTCGCCTGGGGCAAGGCGACCAAGGAGACGTTCGACCTCTCGCAGCTGGCGACGTTGCTGCGATAACTAGTCGTGAACCCGTGAACCCGTGAACCCGTGAACCCGTGGACCCGTGGACCGTGGACCCGTGGACCCGTGGACCTGCTACGGATCGACGATGACGTCGACGCTCTTGACGAAGACGACCCCGTCGTCATCCTTGAAGGTGACGCTTTCGTTGATCAGTGCTTCGCGTTTCAGGCTGGGCAGGTCGTACCAGACTTGAAAAGTGAGCGTGACCAGGCCGTCGACGGCCTGAATGGTGCTGCCGGTCGATTGCGCCAGCACCGATTCGTAGCGCTCGACTTCGCCGCTCGACGGCGGCGACACAATCCCGCCGGTGGCCTGTTGCACCTTCCCCGTGACAGAGGTGATAGTCACCGGGAACTGTACGTCGATATCCTCGTGGGTCGAGTTCGAGTTCAGCTTTATCGTGATCGAGAACGAGGTCACCCA
>CADEEX010000484.1 GCA_902826465.1 uncultured Acidobacteriota bacterium | reverse complement strand
CGGCAGCACGCCCATGTTCACGAGGTTGCTGCGATGAATGCGTTCGAAGGTTTCAGCAATCACGGCGCGCACACCGAGCAGCGCCGTGCCCTTCGCGGCCCAGTCGCGCGATGAACCCGACCCGTACTCCTTGCCCGCCAGAATCACGAGTGGCACACCGGCGTCCTTGTACTTCATCGCGGCGTCGTAGATGGTCATCACGTCGCCGGCGGGCTGGTAGGTCGTCCAGCCGCCTTCGGTGCCTGGCGCCAGCTGATTGCGCAGCCGCGTATTGGCAAACGTGCCGCGAATCATCACTTCATGATTGCCGCGGCGCGCACCGTACGAGTTGAAGTCGACCGGCTGCACGCCATGTTCAATCAGGTACTTGCCTGCCGGACTGTCCTTCTTGATGTTGCCGGCCGGCGAAATGTGATCGGTGGTGATGCTGTCGCCGAGAATCGCCAGCGCACGCCCCGCCGTGATGTTCTTGAGCGGCGCCGGCTGCATCGTCATGCCGTCGAAGTACGGCGGGTTGCGCACGTAGGTCGAATCGGACTCCCAGGCGAAGCGATCGCCGGTGGGCACGTCGAGCGTCTGCCACCGAGCGTCGCCGCTGAAGACGTCTGCGTACTGCGACTCGAACATCTCCGCCGTCACCGACGCCAGCATCGTCTGCTGAATCTCGCGTTCGGTCGGCCAGATATCGCGCAGATAGACCGGCTTGCCGTCTTTCCCATTGCCGAGCGGTTCGGTCGTCAGATCCTTCTGCATGGTGCCGGCGATCGCGTAGGCGACCACCAGCGGCGGCGAGGCCAGATAGTTGGCACGCACCGCCTGCTGGATGCGTCCCTCGAAGTTGCGATTGCCGCTGAGCACCGACGCCACTACCAGGTTGCGGGCGTCGATCTCGGTCTGCACTTCGTCTGGCAGCGGACCGCTGTTGCCGATGCAGGTGGTGCAGCCGTAGCCGACCAGATTGAAGCCCAGCGCGTCGAGATAGGTGTCGAGCCGCGCGCGCTTCAAATATTCAGTGACGACCTTCGAGCCGGGCGCCAGGCTGGTCTTCACCCAGGGCTTCTGCGACAGACCCTTCTCGAACGCCTTCTTCGCGACGAGGCCCGCCGCAATCATCACGCTGGGATTGGAGGTGTTCGTGCAGCTCGTAATTGCGGCAATCACGACCGATCCGCTTTCGAGCTGGCTCACCGCCGGCAGCGTGGCGACGCCGCCTTCGTTGGCCATTGCCGCGGCAGCCGCCGCGGTCGGCGCCTTCTTCACCTGCAGTGAATCGCAGGCGCTGAGGAATCCGGCCTTCGCATTCTTGAGCGCCACGCGGTCCTGCGGACGACGCGGCCCGGCGAGGCTCGGCTCCACTGTCGACAGGTCGAGCTCGATGATCTCGGTGTAGAGCGGATCGGCGTCGCCTTCCTTCCGGAAGAGACCCTGTGCCTTCGCGTACGCCTCGACCACCGGCACGCGATCGGCGCGGCCCGTGAGACGCAGGAAGTCGAGCGTCATCTCGTCGATCGGGAAGATGGCGATCGTTGCACCGTACTCCGGACACATGTTCGCCAGCGTGGCACGGTCAGCAATGGTGAGATGCGCCAGCCCCTGTCCGAAGAACTCGACGAACTTGCCGACGACGCCGTGCTTGCGCAGGCGCTCCGTGATCGTGAGCACCAGGTCGGTGGCGGTCGTGCCTTCAGGCAGCGCGCCTTTCATGCGGAAGCCGAGCACCGGCGGAATGAGCATCGACACTGGCTGGCCGAGCATGGCCGCTTCGGCTTCGATACCGCCGACGCCCCAGCCCACCACACCTAGCCCGTTCACCATCGTGGTGTGCGAGTCGGTGCCGACGAGCGTGTCCGGATAGGCGACGACGCCGTCCTTCGTCTCGTCGGTGCAGACGACGCGCGCGAGATACTCGAGATTGACCTGATGGACGATGCCCGTGTCTGGCGGCACGACGCGGAAATTGCGGAAGGCGTTCTGTCCCCAGCGAAGGAACGCGTAGCGTTCCTTGTTGCGAGAGAACTCGAGTTCCGCGTTCAACGTGAACGCGTCGGCACGACCGAAGTAGTCGACCTGCACAGAGTGATCGATGACGAGTTCGACCGGCTGCAGCGGATTGACCTTGTTCGGGTCGCCGCCGAGCCGCTTGATGCCGTCGCGCATCGCCGCCAGATCGACCACACACGGCACGCCGGTGAAGTCCTGCAGCAGGACACGAGCGGGCGCGAACGAGATCTCGCGCGCTTCGGTACTCTTCACGTCCCACTTCGCCATCGCCTCGATGTCGGCCGCTTTCACGTAGCGGCCATCCTCCTGGCGCAGCAGATTCTCGAGCAGGATCTTCAGCGAAAACGGCAGCTGGGCAATCCCAGGGAAGCCTTTGGCCTGCAAGGCCTGCAGGCTGTAGTACTGCAATCGCTGCTGGCCGACCGAGAGAGTGGATCGCGTTCCGAAGCTATTGGCGCTCGACATCGAAGTCCTCAGGAGTCCTCAGAAAGAAATTATCGTACCACAGCGAAGCTCAGCGGCCGGCCTTCAGCAGGTCGCGGATCTCGCCGAGTAACACTTCTTCACGGCTCGGCGCAACCGGTGCCGTCGGTGCCTCGGGCTCAGGCGCGCGCCGCGCCGAATTCATCCCCTTGATCACGAGGAACAGTGAGAACGCCACGATCACAAAGTTGAACACGAGGTTGAAAAACGTGCCGATGTTCAGCGTCACCGCCCCAGCCGCCTTGGCGGCCGCGAGTGTGGCGTACGGTGCCGCCGGCGCCCCCTCCTTCAGCAGCACGAACCGGTTCGAGAAGTCGACGCCCCCGGTGGCCAGGCCGATGATCGGCATGATGATGTCGGCGACGAGCGAGCTGACGATGGCGCCAAACGCCGCGCCGATAATGACGCCGACCGCCAGATCGACGACATTACCCTTCATCGCGAATTCCTTGAACTCTTTCAGCATCGTCTCCTCCAAATCACACAACCGTTTAGAACCGCACAAACACGCTGACACCACCCGCCGGCACGACATGCGGGCCATCGTCGAGCGCCACGCCTCGATCGAGCACCGAGACTCGCAGGTCGAAGCGGAGGCCGGACGATCTTATCCGCCCGGTGACGCGGCGTCTGAACCAATAGTGTGTGCCGGCGCCGCCGTACCAGGATTGGCCGGTCTCTACCAGCGTCAGACCCTCGTTCAGCTGGCGCAGGTAGCCGGCGATCACGTCGCGGTAGCTCACCGAGTGGCCG
>CADEEX010000483.1 GCA_902826465.1 uncultured Acidobacteriota bacterium | reverse complement strand
AGTCTGATCGTCGCCGGGGTCGTTGTCGTCGGCACCTGGTCGTTGTTCCGTGAGTCGCTGCATCTGTTGTTCGACGGTGTGCCGGAAGGCATTGATCTGGGCGAGGTCCGTGCGGCGTTGCTCGCCCTGCCGGGTGTGCGCGACCTGCATGAGCTCCACGTGTGGGGGATGGCCAGCTCGCAGACCGCGCTCACGGCCCACCTCGTCCTCGAGGCCGAGCATGACGAACCGGACGCGCTGCTCCGGTCGGCAACGCATGTGCTAGATGAACGTTTCAAGATCCGGCACGTCACGCTGCAACTCGAGTCGGGGAACTGTCCAGGCGGCGGGCGCTGTTGATCGACGCGTTGATCTGGCGGCCACCAGCGACCACCGCATCGGATAGCGGGCGCTGTCCCCTCATGCCCATCATTTCGACGACGCCGGCGTCGGCTTCGCCAAATGCCTGGCTCTCGAGATGCACGTCCGTGCCGACCGCGACGCCTGTCAGGTCCAGCAATAGATCCGCTCGCTGGCCTGGCGCGAGCATGAGTGCCTGTTGGTGCAGCGGCGTTTCGAACAGCCCGCCGTCTCCGCCAATGACGGCCATCGGCACATCGCGGCTCCAGGCCAGCTTGCAGATGCGCGCGTTCGACCCGTTCAACAGGCGCACCCGGTGCCAGGCTGCGTCCACCTCCGTTGTCGGCTGCGGCTGACCGTTCACGAGCACGCGGTCGCCGAGAAAGCCGTTCATCGTCTCCATCATGCCGCCGCCGTGGAAGACCAGCTGGTTGCGCACGTCGAACTGCCGATCCTGGATGACGCAGAGCAGCACAGTTCCCCAGGAGGGCAGCGCCAGCAGCGGCAGTCAACAGCAGCTCGGCGTCTGGCACGAACCCGGCGCCGGATGTGGTCTGCGGCGGGAATGCGGCCGGACGCGCTCCCGCCTCTGAGCCATTTTGGGTCGTCGTCTGGCACTTCAGGGGCAGGTTACGGTCGTCTCGCATGTTACGCCAAGGTAAACAGATGGCGGCTTGGGCCAATTTACTCCGTTGAAACATTCTTGTGATGTGAGGCTTTCGTCGGCGCAATAGCCTTGCTCGGCAGTGCGGTCGATCCGCTGTTCAGCGCATCGTTCACTTTCCCCGCACTGCACGAGGATCACGATGAGATTTGCGTTTGTTCGGTGCGCGCTGCTGGTCGCGCTCACACTCTGCGCCGGTGTCCCGGCGGCGGTCGCTGAGGCCGCCCAGGCTCCAGAGCAGACAGCCAGAATTCGCGTCGTCGGAACGGTGCGCGACGAGCAGAATGCGGTGCCGCTGCCAGGCGTGCCGGTGGAAGTCGTCGGTGGCGAAATTGTCTACACAGACGTCGACGGCCGCTACGTACTGCAGGTGCCCGCGGGGCAGCACAGCATCAAGGTCGCGCTCGATGGCTATCAGGAAAAACTGATTTCGCTCGACGCACTCGCGACCCAGCGTAATGTGACGCTCGACGTCGGGCTCTCCATGTCGAAGCTGGCCGAAACGGTCACGGTGGTCGGCACAGCCGTCAACGTCGACACCTCGTCGGCCTCTGCGCAGCTCGTCGAACGCAAGCAGGCGTCGGTCATCACGGACAACCTGGGTTCGCAGGACATGCGCCAGAACGGCGACTCGGATGCCGCGTCGGCGATGACCAGGGTCACCGGCATCTCGCTCGTCGACAACCAGTATGTGTTTGTCCGCGGGCTCGGCGAACGCTACAGCAACACCACCCTTTCGGGTGCGCTCCTGCCGACCACCGAGCCGGACAAAAAGGTGGTGCCGCTCGACCTGTTTCCGACCGGCCTGATCGACAGCGTCCAGGTGAGCAAGTCGTACTCGCCGGACCGCTCGGCCGAGTTCGCCGGCGGCCTTGTGCAGATTGTGCCAATGAAGCTGCCGGCCCGACCTGTCATGGACCTGTCGTACGGCATGACGCACATCTCCACCGCCACCGGCCAGGCGATTCCGCTCAGTCCGCTTGGCAGCCGGGATGTGTGGGGATTCGATAACGGCGCCCGCGCGCTGCCGTCGTCATTTCCCGACCAGAAGATCGTGCGAAGCGGCATCTACACACCGGGCGTCGGCTATTCCCCCGAAGAAATCACCGCCTTCGGCCGGCTGCTCGGCAACCAGTGGCAGCCGTCAGTCCAGAACGGCGCTCCAGGGCAGAACTGGAACGCAACGTTCGGCAATCGCATCGGCAAGCTCGGTATCGTGGCCAGCGCCACGCATCAGTACCGCGAGCAGTTCATCGCCGAGGACCGCCGCTTCTTCCGCATTGCCGATGCCGGCGACCTCGAAGCGGTCAGCGACTACGCCATGCAGACCGGAACGCAGCGGGCGCAGCTTGGGGTCGTGGCCAATTTCTCGTACACGTTCGCGCCGACCCAGCGCGTGTCGATCGAGAACTTCTACACGCACAGCGGTCGAGACGAGGGACGCACCTTTCAGGGCCTGAACCTCGACAACGCCCGCGAGTACCGGAACACCAGACTGCAGTTCATCGAGGAAGGGCTGATCTCGAATCAGGTCAGCGGCGAACACTTCGTGCGCGGCCTGTCGAACAGCCGTGTCGACTGGCGTGTGAACTACGCGCGGGCCGACCGCAACGAGCCTGCTCTTCGCGAAACGCTCTACGAGCGGTTGCCGAACAGCCCGACGTTGCCGTTCACGTATGCGGACGAGTCGCAGAGCGGCTTCCAGATGTTCAACGACCTGAAAGACAACACGCTCGACGCAGCCGTGAACTGGAGCCTGTCGAGCGCCGCTGGTGGCCGTCCGACGCAGTACAAGCTGGGTTTCAACGTCGTCGACCGCTCGCGCGACTTCCGCTCACGCCGCTTCCACTTCATTCCGCTCACGACTCAGAAGGCGGACACGGGCAACCTGCTGTTCAATCCGCTCCTCAGCCCTGAAGAGCTGTTCGTGTCGAGCAACATCGGCACGGCCTTCCGCTTCAACGAGGAAACACGGCCGGTGGACGCTTACGACGGCGACCAGCAGACGCGCTCGGCCTACGGCATGATGGACATCTCGTTCACGTCGCGCTCGCGCATGATTGTCGGCGCCCGCGTCGAGAACTTCGACCAGGTGGTCAACACGAAAGACCCGTTCGGCCTGTTCGTCGGTCAGATTAGCGCGACGAACAAGAACACCGACCTGTTCCCGTCGCTCAACTTCGTGCGGGCGCTGTCGACCACCCAGAACTTCAGGGTCAGCTACAGCTCGACGG